>NZ_JBFNGB010000002.1:0-117448 GCF_046035835.1 Helcococcus bovis | reverse complement strand
TTTTCCCTATTGTAAATTATTATTTATAATAATCTTAAAATAAATTTGCTAAAATACAAAGTTTTAATAACGCAAAAAAACAATCATCCCTTTCAATTAATTCTTTAAATTTATATCAAAATTATATTAAAACTATTTAAAACTTAGAAAGACGTTTACAAAAATATTTTTTAGTACTATAATATACATGAAAGTTCCTACTCACGCTACAAATAAAAATTTTAAGGAGACTTTTTATGAAAAAATTAGAAAATAAAGTTGCATTGATAACTGGCGCTGCATTAGGTTTAGGCGAAGGTATTGCACAAATATATGCTAAATATGGTGCAAAATTAATAATGGTTGATTTAGATCCAGTTGTTGAAGAAACAGCAAAAAAGATTAGAGAAACATACAACACAGAAATAGTTACATATATAGGAAATGTTGCTGATAAATCACAAATGATTAAAGCAGCTAAAAAAGGTTTTGAAAAATTTGGAAAATTAGACATAGCATGTTGCAATGCAGGTGTATGTAGATTAGCTCCCTTTGAAGAATTTACAGACGAAATGAGGGATTTCCATATCGATGTAAATATTAAAGGTGTATGGAATACATGTCAAGCGGTAATCCCTTACATGTTAGAACAAGAAAAAGGTTCTATAGTAATAGCTTCTTCTGTAACTGGAGATATCGTAGCAGATGCAGGTGAAGCAGCATATGCAATGACAAAATCAGCACTAGTTGGTTTAACAAAATGTTTAGCAATAGAATACGCAAATAGAAATATAAGGGTAAACTGTTCACAACTAGGTTACGCAAGAACTCCTATGGTTGAAAAAATGGCTGTTGAATCAAATCCTGAAAATCCAGAAGCAGCAATTAATGACATAGCAGTTGGTGTTCCAATGAAACGTTTAGCTAAACCTACAGAAGTTGGTGAATTATTCGCATTTTTAGGCAGTGATGAAGCTTCTTATATTACAGGTGAACAAATTGTAATCGATGGTGGCGCAACACTTCCAGAAACAATGTCAATTGGCACAAACTAAAATTGGTAAATTTTTTATAAAAAAGAGAATTACTAAAGGTAGCAGTTTAAATTGAAATTAGTACTAGCTTTTTCTATATCCAAAGTTAGATATGCCATAAAAAGTATAAAAAACAATAATTCGCCCTAGCTTTTTTTATATTCAAAATTAGCTGGGGCTATCCTTCAATTTTCCAACAAAATTTCAACTCAGCTTTTTTCCACTTTCTTATTTCGCTAAAACCACCTATTACTTCATTATTTAAATTAAATCCCAACTTTTCTAAGTTTCTATCTTTTTATAGTGCATTTACAAAATAAAATTAGAGAAAAATATAATACAAAATATATATCTAATTCTTTCTTCTAAAACTTCAAAAGGAATCCCCTAAATTTTCGATATCTTAGGAATTCCTTTTTTATATAATCACAAAAAGAATTACGCAAAGTAATATATTTTTGTAATTTTATTTTATAATTTTTTCAATCTAGCTAATTTAGCATTTAATCTTTTCAGACCATTATTATCAAAACTTACTAAAAGTTCATCTCCATCTGGATTTGGAGTTATAGAGATTACCATACCTTCTCCATATTTTTTATGAGAAACTTTATCACCAATATTAAAATTCATGTTTAATGAATTATCAAATTGTTGTTTTCTATCTAAAACTTCTTGCTTAATTCTTTCTCTTTTTTCTTCAAATGAGCCATAAAAACTTGCGTAATTAAAGCCTTTCGGCTGATCTTCAAATGAAGACTTTGGTTTTTCTTCTTCTAAGTGTGATTTTATCTCATCGATGAATCTGGATTTTTTAGAATATTGTGATCTACCAAATACCATTCTTGTTGAAGCTGATGAAATAAATAAACGCTCTTTAGCTCTGGTAATTGCAACATAGGCAAGTCTTCTTTCTTCTTCCAAGCCACCTTCTTCAACAGTTCTTAAGCTTGGAAACACACCTTCTTCCATACCGCTTAAAAATACTACATCATATTCAAGCCCTTTAGCAGCATGAATGGTCATTAAACTAACTCCATCTTCATCATCAGTTTTGTCTACATCTGAAAGTAAATTTACATTTTGCAAATAGTCATGTAGTTTAGCAGATTCATTCTTACTTTCAAATTCAGCTACTGCTGTTGCAAGTTGGGAAATGTTATCAATTCTTGCTCTATCTTCTATTTTCGTTGAAGATTCCAACATTTTCTTATACCCTGTTTTTACATATACATCTTCAACTAAATCAGTTATCAAATATTCATCAACTAAATTTATAAAAGCAAGCATTTCATCAGCAAAACTTCTTAATTTTGTCACTGCAGCTTTTGAAAGTTCTTTATCTAATTCATCTGCATAAATTGCATCGAAGATACTTTGATTTATTCGTTTTGCAAAATTGTCTAATTTTGCTACTGTTGTATCTCCTATTCCTCTTTTAGGAATGTTTACGATTCGCTTAAATGACAAGTCATCATCAGGATTACCTATGAATGCTAAATAAGAAAGAATATCCTTAACTTCACGTCTATCGTAGAACTTAAGCCCACCTACAACTTTATTAGGAATACGCTCTGCCATCAGTTTTTCTTCAAGTACACGAGATTGGGAGTTTGTCCTATAAAGTATTGCCATATCTTTATAGTTATATCCAGCACTGTACATTTGATGAATTTTCATCACAATATCATCTGCTTCATCGTATTCAGATGAAGAATTTCTATAAACAATGTTGTGTCCGTCATGATTTTCCGACCACAATGTTTTATCTTTTCTTTCAATATTATTTTTAATTAAATCATTAGCTGCATCTAGAATATTTTTTGTAGATCTATAATTTTGCTCCAATAATATAACTGAAGCATTTTTAAAATCTTTTTCAAAATTAAGAATATTTGTGATATCAGCACCTCTCCACGAATAAATAGATTGGTCACTATCCCCTACAACGCAGATGTTTTGGTGTTTTCCAGCAAATAATTTAATCAATTCATACTGAGATTTATTTGTATCTTGATATTCATCGACAAACACATACTTAAATTTTTCAGCATAATAATCTCTAGTCTCTTGATCTTTTTTTAATAAACTTACAGTTTTTAATATCAAGTCGTCAAAGTCCAACGCATTATTTAATTTTTTTCTTCTTTCATAAAGTTTGTAAATTTCGCCAATATTACGCTGTCTTTCGTATATTGCTTTATCAATAACTTCTTCCGGTGTTTGGAATTTATTTTTATGGTCTGAAATACTTGAAATAATCGAATTTATTGGATTGTATTTTTCATCAATATTTAATTCCTTCATAATTTCCTTAACCAAAGTTTTCGATTCTGAAGTGTCATAAATACTAAAGTTGCTCTTATATCCAATTTTATCAATATTTCTTCTTAAAATTCTTGAACAAATGCTATGAAACGTACCAATCCACATGTGGCTAATATCTTTATTTAACTCTTTTCCAATTCTTTCCTTCATTTCATTAGCTGCTTTATTTGTAAATGTGAATGCTAAAATATTAAATTCACTAATATTTTTTTCTTCTATCAAATATGCAATTTTTCTAGTAAGTACGGTAGTTTTACCAGAACCTGCACCCGCAACAATTAAAATAGGTCCATTAGTTGTAAGAACGGCTTGTCTTTGCATATCATTTAAATTTTTCAATAAATTAGTCATTGTTCTCCTTTTCTAAACCTAAATTTGGAATTACATTCACCCTTAAATTATCTGCTCCATATTCCAAATAGTTATAATATCCAGCTGTTGCAATCATTGCAGCATTATCTGTACATAATTTCAATGGTGGATAATATAATTTAACATTCATGTCTGATAATTGCGATTCTAAATGTTCTCTTAAATCTTTGTTTGCAGCAACTCCACCAGATAAAACAAATTTATCTCTTCCCGTTTCTCTTAAAAGTCTTAATGATTTTTCAACTAAAACGTCATTAACAGCTGCTTGGAAACTTGCTGCAACATCATAAGGATTTATCTCATTTCCCGCCATTTTTTCTTGATTTAAGTAATTCAAAACTGCTGTCTTTAATCCACTGAAACTAAAATCATAAGAATCTTTTTCAAGCATTACTCTCGGAAAATCTATAGCATTTTTATTCCCTTTATAGCTCGCATTTTGTATAGCAGGACCACCTGGATATCCAAAACCTAACGCTCTAGAAACTTTGTCAAAACTCTCTCCAGCAGCATCATCTCTTGTTTTCCCAATAACCCTATAATCTGTATATGACAACACATCAACTAAATATGTATGTCCTCCTGAAACAACTAAAGATACAAATGGTGGCTCTAACTCTGGAAATTCTAAATAATTTGCACAAATGTGTCCTTCCATGTGATTCACACCAATCAAAGGTGTATCAAGCGCTAAAGACAATCCTTTAGCATAAGAAATCCCCACCAATAAGGCACCCACCAAACCAGGTCCTTTAGTTACAGCAATTAAATCAACATCATCAAACCCTATTTTTGCTTCTTCCAGAGCTTCCTTTGCAACATAACTAATTGCTTTAATATGCTCTCTTGACGCAATTTCAGGTACAACTCCACCATAAACTTTATGAGTATCAATTTGAGTAAAAATCACATTTGATAAAATTTTTCTTCCATCTTCAATTATTGAAATACTTGTTTCATCGCATGATGACTCAATTCCCATAATTCTCATAATTCTTCCTTTCTATCTCTTTGCATAATGTATGCATCTTCTCCATCACTATAATAGTTTTTTCTAGTATTAATGATTTCTAATCCATATTTTTTGTATAAATTTATAGCGGGAATGTTGTCAGTTCTAACCTCTAAATAAATCAACTGTTTTTTAGTCAATCTATTTAATAATTCTTGCATAATTTCACTAGCATAGCCATTTTTCCTATGTTTTGTATGGACTACAAAATGATTTATATTTACTTCATCCAAATATTCACTGTAAAACATATATCCAACTAAAACGTCATCTATACATAGCCCAATTGACCTCGTAAACTCATTTTCCATTTCTAAGAAAAACCCTTCCAATGGCCACGGATTTTGAAAATCTTTTTCCATTTCAACTAAAAAATCGATATATTTTTCGTCTATTTCTACAAATTCTCTATTACTCAAAATTTCCTCTTATTTATTCATCAAATTAACTTCTGCTTGAGATTTTCTCAAGTAATTTGGTGCAATATCAAAATAGCTTTCAGTTTCTCCAGATTCAAACTTTTGCTTTGCCATTACACATAAATTTTTACCTATTGCATTGTTCAGACTAGCTGGTGCCAAAATAACTTTATCACTTTTTTTAATTGATTGTGGCAATTTTTCAATCGCTTCTCCAACTATTGTAATTTTCTCATTTTCCTCAACAATTTCTACTAATTTATTTTCTAAAATAATATCTTCAAAATCACAAACTAATTTACCATTAATATATTGATAAAGTCCGGTAAAATATCTCTTTCCTCTAGCATCAATTATAGATAAAATTTTATTATCATTTAAAATTGAAAATGCCATAGCCTCTAATGTTGAAATTCCAATAATTGGTTTATCAAAAACTTGAGCCATAGCTTTAATAGATGCAACTCCTATTCTAAGTCCTGTAAATGAGCCAGGACCTTTTGCAACTGCATAAACATCAATTTCAGATAAATTAATCTTCAAATCTTGAAGCATTCTCTTAACAAGAGGCACTAGCATTTCTGAATGTGTTTCTTCTTGACTAATACTAAAATCTCCAATTATTCTATTATCTTCCATTATAGTTATTGACGACATCATGGTAGATGTATCAATTGCCAAAATCTTCATTTAATTTTTCTCCAATTTCTTTAGATCTAATATTATTTTCTTCAATTTCAATAATTCTCTTATTCAATCCTATTTCAATTGAAATTTCAATCATATCCTCAGGTAGATAGTATCCGCCTTTTTCTGCCCATTCAATAAATGTAATTCCTTCTGGGTAAAAATAATTTTCAAAATCAATTTGTTCTAACTCCGTTGGATCTTCTAATCTATATAAATCCATGTGATAAATTTTTTCGTCACCTTCATAAATATTTACAATTGAAAATGTTGGAGAAGTTACATAATCATTAACCCCCAACTCTTTAGCGATAAATTGAACTAGTGTTGTTTTTCCGGCTCCTAAATCGCCTTTTAATGAAATAACATCTCCAAACTTTAATATTTTAGCTAATTTTTTTCCATAATTTTCTAATTCTTTTAAATCTTTTATTTCTCTTTTCATAATTTCCTATTTTTAAAAATATATTTTTCTCTCAAAAATTCTATTAAATCTTTCATAATTACATAAAGAATTGCCCTATTTTCAAACTCATTTCTAGTTTTTGGCAATTCATCATTTTTAAAATCACTAATCAGTAATTTTGCTTTAGTTATTAATCCTACAACTGTGTTTTTTTCATCAAAATCATTTCTAATTTCATCAATAAAATCAGATACTACCTGCGTTTGTTCAAAATTTGAATCTAGTCGTTTTGATTCGCTGTAAATTTTCACTAAAATATTTACTTGATTTTTTCTCATTTGTAAATATTCTAAATCGTAAATATCTCGATTAAGCAGCGTATTTTCAATCTTTCTCAATGTTTTAATTTCTAAATCATCTATAAATTTTTTTATAATTTTAATTTGTTTATCAATATAAATTTCATATATTTGTTTATCAATGTTTGAGCTATTTATTGTATATTCTTGATTTAATAAATTTGAAGTATATAAAAGTAGTTTTTTTACATACTCATCTAATTGATCTCTTTCAATATTCTTTTCTTTTTTAGTCATAGGAATAATCAAGTTTACTGCAATCGCCATTATTAATCCTATCAGATAGATAGCTATTTCATTAAGAATAAAACTATAATCCGTACTCATTTTCGCATAAAAATGTCCTGCAATAACTACATTTGGTGCAAGCCCTACGGAAATATTGAAAAATGAATTTAGTACCGCAAATACTAGCACGAATATTCCAAATGAATATAAATTATATCCCATGAAATTAAAAAATATTAATATCAATGCCAACATCAAGAAAAATCCAAAAACTCTTTTTAAGGCAATAACTACTGTTTGTTTCTTAGTTATTTGAACGGATAGCAAAGTTATTACGCCAGCAGTAATAGCATTTTGTAAATTAAAAAATTGAGAAAATAGTATAGATAAAGTGAAGGCGATTGCTATTTGTAAATTTAATAATAAATCAAACTTCTTAAATCTTTCCATATTTCCTCAATCTAAATTGTCTTTTCTTCTAATTCCTCTAACATATCTTTTTATCAACTGGTAATAATCCCCATTTTTTGAAATATGGATATTGAAACTTCATTGAAACACCCAAAATTGGAGAAAAAATAATTAATGCTATAATTGTACCTTCTCTTATTATGTATTCAGAATTAAATATGTATGATAACAATAAACACATAACTACTGCGATAACATCAAATACCCATCTATATTTCAAAAAATCACCATTGGTTTTTATAGCTAATGCATCCAAAAAACCTTCAAGTGCAGTATACACTACATTTATATTCATAATTGCTCCTACTGCAAAACCACATATAGCTGTTGCTAAAATAAATAATAAAACTCTTTGAATATATGAATTTACCTCAAAAGTAAATACATTATAATAAAAAATATTTATTACATATCCTAGTACAAATATTACAATAACTTGTAGATATTGAAATTTATTAAAATTCTTACCTAAAAGTAAAATTTGCAATAAAATGCATGTACCATTTATTATAATTGTAATTGTCCCAACTTTTATAAGCGAGATATTGGATAATGTTGTCGATAGAGCATCATATGGACCTAGTCCTATTCCTGATTTTATCGATAATGCAATTCCCATACCTATAATGCAAATACAAAGTAACATGGCTAAAAATCTTTTAATCATATCCTTCTCCTATCTATTAAATTATATCAAAAAAGCAATTTTAATACTACTTTAACATCTAATAATTAATCTTTTTCTAATAATTTTTCATAGGTATTTTCTATTCCAATTGCCCCGATTGGAGCAGTTATCAAAATTCCTAAAACAGCAATAGATAAAATTAATGTACCATTAGGAAGTCCAAGTGATAGAGGGATGGCACCTATTGCAGCTTGCACTGTGGCTTTTGGCAGATACGAAATCATACTAAATACTTTTTCTTTTAAGTTTAGATTTGTTCCCATTAAACAAATATTTACAGCTAAAATTCTAAATGCTAACGTTGAAAAAATTAATAATATTCCTAAGATACCTGCTCCCAAAGTATATCTAATATCAACTTGCGCTCCAATTAACACAAATAAAAGCACTTCAAATCCATTCCAAATTCCATTAAATCCATTCTTTACTGAGTCAATTACTATGCTTTCAGATTGCATAGAATATACAAGTCCAAGTGTCATTACACTTAACATTTCTGAGAAAGCAAACACTTTTCCAATTTCATCTTTAAGTCCAACTAATAATAAAGACGCTGCAAATACGAATAAAACTTTAATATTATTTGTTAATTTAATCTTTCCTAAAACTAAACTTAGCAAATATCCTATAATAGCACCTATCAAAACTCCACTAATTATCGAAATAGGAATGTCTAATAATTTATATATGGAAAATTCTCCGCCCGTACTAAATCCAACCAAGCTTGAGAAAATAGCCAATACAAACACATCATCCAAAGATGCTCCAGCCAAAATCAATTGTCCTATTCCTTTTTTATTTCCATAACCTTTTTCAATAACATTAATCATTCCTGGCACAACTACCGCAGGAGATACAGCTGATAAAATCGACCCCATAATTGCAGCACTTAACATATCAATTCCAAATATGAATTTCGCCAAAAATGTATAAGCTAAAATTTCAACCGTTGCTGGCACGAATGACATTAGAAGCGCTGGACGCCCAACTTCCAATACTTTCCTAAAATCCAAAGTTAGTCCAGCTCTTATCAGAATTACAACAAGTGCAATTTTTCTAAGCTCTGGCGAAATTTTAAAAACACTAATATGTATTAAATTCAACACGAATGGTCCTATCAAAATCCCTGTAATAAGCATTCCTAGCAATCTAGGCAATTTAAGACTTTCTGAAATCTTTGCTAAAATTAATCCAAATAAAAAAATAATCGATAACGAAATAATCATAATATCCTCCATAAACACGATTATTATACTATATTTTAAAATAAAAATGGAGTACATTTGTACTCTCATTTTTACATATTAAATAAATCGTTCAAAGCTTCACTTATTGTCGGATGTGTGAAAACAAAATCTCTTAATTTTGTATATTCTAAACCTTCATCCATGGCTAATTTTACAAAGTTTATAATTTCCTCTGATCTTTCAACAAATAACATAACACCCAAAATCTTATTAGTTTTACTATCAACTAATGCTTTTAGTAATCCTTTTGTTTTACCCAAAACTTTTGCATTTGGTATAGATTCAGCCTTCATCACATTAACTTTATAATCTATCCCTTTTTCTTTTGCTTCTTTTTCATTCAAGCCAATTCTTGAATAAGTAGGTTCGATGAATGTTGATGTAGCAAATACTTTTCTTTCACTTATTGAGTATGATTTATCACCTAATAATTGTGATTTTACTATTCTAAAATCATCAAGTGAAGTATATGTGAATTGATATTGTGAAGAAACATCCCCTAAAGCATAAATATTTTCTTGTGTTGTTTCCAAGTATTCATTTACTTTAATCAATCCTCTATCTGTTAATTCTACTCCAGCACTTTCAAGATTTAAATCTTTTACATTAGCTCTTCTTCCTGTAGAAATAAGTACTTTTGTATTTTCTATTAATTTTTCTTCACCATTTTCAACATAATATAAAGTATCACCCTTTATCCTTGATGTTTCAGAATTTAATAATATTTCTATTTCTTTTTCTTCAATAGATTTTCTAATTTCATCTGAAATATCTGTATCTTCTCTAGGTAAGAATTTGTCTTCTCTAATCAAAATTCTTACTTTGCTTCCGAAATTAGCATAAATTGATGCAAATTCTAACGAAATAAATCCACCACCAATTATAGTTAGATTTTCCGGTAATTCTTCTAAATTCATAATTGATGTACTTGTAAATACATTTTCATTGTTTTCAATACCTTCCATTTTAGGTATAAATGGTGTTGCCCCAGTGTTTATAAATATTTTATCCGCTTTTACTTCCAATTCTTCAGATTCAGTTTTAACCAAAACTGTTTCTTTGTCCTTAAAACTAGCAAATCCATCTATAACTTCAGCTCCAGAATTTACTACATTATTATAATTAGCTTCATTTAACTTTGCTATTAAATTTTTCTTTTTAATAATAGATTTTTTATAAAACTCTTTTTTATCAATTTGGGATAATTTACCATCTTTACTGCTATTTAATAAGTTTTTTGAAGGAAGACACCCTATATTAATACATGTTCCGCCATACATTTTTTTATCTTTTTCGATAAGTGCAACTTTTTCACCTTTTTTAGCTAAAGTTGCTGCTAATGTTTTTCCTGCTTTTCCAAATCCTATAATAATTGAATCATATCTCATACACAGCCTACTTTAATAATTCTTTTACTTTTTCTAATGCAGATTTGAAATCTACTTCTGTTGCAGAATCTTCAAGATATTCTGTATATGCCACGTTTCCTTCTCTATCTACGATAACAATTCCTCTTGCTAATAATTTTAATTCATCAATCAAGAATCCGTATTTATTACCAAATTCTCTTTCTTTGTAATCAGAAACTGTTATTATATTTTCTATACCTTCTGCAGCACAAAATCTTTGTTGCGCAAATGGCAAGTCAAGTGATACAGTCACTATTCTTACTTCTTCACTCAATTTTGTAGCTTCTTCATTAAATAATTTTGTTTGAATCGAACACAGACTTGTATCAACTGATGGCACAACTGACAAAACTACTGTTTTTCCTAAATCTTCACTCAATTGATATGATGTCATATCTGCCTTTGTTGCCTTAAAATCTGGTGCCTTATCACCAACTTTAACTTGTGTTCCTAATAAATGTATTGGATTTCCCTTAAATTTAAATTCCATAATTAACTCCTTTATTTTTTTCTGTTATAACTTTTTTATATCCTTTTTTTTATTTTTTAATCTTTTATATGATAAAATAATCTTAAATTAAAATTTGGAGGATATATGAAAATTTATGTTGCAGGCTCTCTTTTTAACGAAGCAGAAGTAGCTCAAAGAAAATTAGAAGGAAAATTATTAAGGGAAAATTTTCCAGAATTAGATATTTTTAACCCTATTGATCAACCATTTAATGAAAACAAACAAAGTTTACCAACTCCTATCTCTATTTTTGAATGTGACACAAAAGCTGTTGAAGAAGCAGATATTTTTATAGCTGATCTTACAAATGAAGATGCTGGAGTAATCGTAGAACTAGGCATTGCAATATATACAAACACAAAACTTATTATTGGAATTAATTCAGATATTAGACTAGCTTCTTCAAACAAATATGATATTCCAACTTACGGTATGAATCACTATGTTTTAGGTGCAATATTAAAACATGGTCACTTCGTTAAAAATTTTGATGAAGCAATTGACGTAATAAAAGACTTTCTAAAATAAGCATTATAACTTATTTACATTTGAAAATTACAATTTTTAAGTGTAAAATTATATAGTGTTAACTATAGAAAGAGGAATAAAATGAAATATAAATTGTACTACAAAAAGGCATTACAAATGGCGTGGCCATCTGTATTAGAAAGTTTTTTCTTAGCCTTTGCAGCACTAATAGATACCATGATGGTAGCAACTCTTGGAAGCTATGCTGTTGCATCTGTAGGTTTGACAAATCAACCAAAATTTATTGCTTATGCAATTTTCTTTGCAATAAATACAGCTGTATCTGCATTAGTCGCTAGAAGAAGAGGACAAAATGATAGAAAGGGTGCAAATATAGTTCTTATAACCGCTATTTCAATTAGTGCTATATTATGTATTCTAATCACATTTGTTACTATTTATTTTTCAAATGATTTAATGCTTTTTGCAGGAAGTAATTTTGAAACTCATGATCCGGCTAAAGCATATTTTGATATAATTATTGCAGGAATGTTTTTTAATATAATTGCAATGTGTATAAACGCTGCTCAAAGAGGTACTGGAAATACTAAAATAGCATTCACAACAAATCTTACATCATCAATTATTAATGTTATTTTTAACTTTTTATTGATAAATGGCAATTTAGGTTTTCCGAAATTAGGTATACGTGGTGCAGCTTATGCAACAGTTTTAGGTTCGGTAATTGCATGCATAATGAGTGTTTCATCAATTTTCAAAATCATAAGCTTTGTTAATATTAAATATATAATAAAGCATAAAATCAAACCTAAAATTGAAGCTGTTAAATCGATTTTTAGTTTGAGTATAAGTTTATTCTTAGAAAATATTTTTATGCGTATTGGTTTTTTAACTACAGCTATTACAGCAGCTAAATTAGGTACCGCTGCATTTGCTGCTCATAATGCAGCAATGGGATTATTATCTGTTAGTTTTTCATTTGGTGATGGTATGCAAGTTGCTGCTGTTGCACTTTCAGGAAATGCTTTAGGTAAGGAAGATAAAAAATTAGCATTTACATATGGACATATTTGTCAAAGAATTGGTTTAGCCATGTCTATTATTTTATCAATCATTTTATTTATATTCTCAAGAGAAATAATGATGTCATTTTTCAAAGAAGAACATATAATTGAGATGGGAATAATGACAATAAGATTTTTAATGATAATTCTATTATTACAAATTTCTCAAATTATATATGGTGGTTGTTTAAGAGCTGGTGGTGATGTAAAATATACACTTATATCATCTATAATTTCTGTAACAATAATTAGAACAGGTGCAACTATATTATTTACTTCTGTTTTAGGACTTGGATTAATGGGGATTTGGATAGGTATAGCCTGTGATCAGTTATCAAGATTCATTCTCTTAAGACATAGATTTAAACAAGGAAAATGGGTCTCTATTAAAATTTAGAAAAATATAATAATACAAGTAACTTTTGTAAAATAACACATCTTTTAAACAAAAATTTAATAAAACATAAAATAGCCCTAGATTTCAATATCTAGGGCTTGTTTTGTAAGAATTAATTTCCTTATTATAGGTGCTATTACTAAATAACTAATAAATTTATTTTGCAACAGATCCTTTTACTCTTAACTTTATTCTATTTTTTGAGTTAAAGCTTTTATAATATTTAATTTATTACCGTAGCTTAAAGTTCCTTGTCTATAGATTTTTACTGAAATTAGTGCAAACAATAAAGTAAATATTATTAGTAATACAAAACTAATTATTACTTCAACTAAAGGCACACTTGTCATTAAAAATCTAGTTAACATAGCTAATGGTGAGGTAAATGGTATAAATGATGCTATTTTCATTACTATTCCATCTGCGTTTGACATTGAAAACATTGGAACAAAAAACGCAATCATAACTAATATCATCGCTGGAGTTAATGCTTGATTTAATTCATCTAATCTTGATACCAATGATCCAAGAGCTGCAAATATAAAGTAATACAATGTAACTCCAATTAGTGTAAATATAATTAATACAGCTAAATCAGAATACTTTATTTCTGATAATATTGTTTTTATAATAGTTTTTACGCCATCATTTCCTTGTAAATTTATATAAATCCCAATAAGACCTGCACCCAAGGTTACCATCAAATGTACTAAACTTGCAAATACTCCAGATAATACTTTACCAATGATAAGAGCTTTTGACTTTACATTAGTAATAAGAATTTCCATAGTTCTACTTTCTTTTTCTTTTGCAACATTTGTAGCTATTGAATTACCATGTAGAATTATCATCATATATAAAAACATTACACCAAAATAAGAAAGAACAAAACCAGATATAGGATTCCTACTGAATGACTCAACTTCCACTTTTGGAGTTACAGATTCAATATCATTTAATTTATTTACATCAATTCCAGCTTCTTTTAATCCAATATTATATTTGTAATTTTCCTTAAGAATTTTTTCTATTTCATTATTTCCAAAATCAGATAATTTACTTACAGAACTATAAACTTTAGCATCAAGTTCACTTTTTAATACAATACCTTCTGAAAATTCTTTTAATTTAATTTTATTTCTTAATTCTTCTTCACTTTTCATCTCAACTAGTTTATATTTTTTTGAAAGAGCATTAATAACTGAGTTGTCAATTTTATTTAAATTAAAAATTGCTAATTCTTTCTTATTTTCAACATTTTCGCTAGTATTTGGATTAAACATTTTATTTTCATTTCCAGATATAAATCTTGGAGCAAATGTTATTGCAAAGAAAATTAATGCACTGATAACTATAGAAACTATAAATGTCTTTTGTCTAAATCTTTGCTTAGTTTCAAAAGAAAATACTCTTAAAATTTGTTTCATATTAAGCCTCCTTATCCAATTCAATAAATATTTCTTCAAGATTTGGTCTATAAGGTTCAAATCTTAATATTTCAATATTATTTTCAATCATTTCTTTTAAAATATCATTTGTATCATAATTTTCATCAACTTCAAAAATATATTTATTATTCAATTTTTCAACATTTAATATAGATTTTATGTTCTCAAAACTATTTTCTTTTTTTATTTGAATGATATATTTCCCCTTGCCTTTTTCTTCTTTTATTTTTTCTAAATTATCGGATAAAATTACTTTCCCATTTTTAATAAATGTAACATCATCGCAAAATTCTTCAACATAGCTCATTTGATGTGATGAAAAAATTACTATCCTATCTTTTTTGATAAATTCTGAAATAATATCCTTTAAAACTCTTGAATTTACTGGATCCAATCCACTAAAAGGTTCATCAAATACTACAATATCAGGATCATTTATTATAGCTTGTAAAATTTGAACTTTTTGCTGATTTCCTTTAGATAACGTTTCTAACTTCTTATTAGCATATTCGCTAAGTTCCACTTTTTCTAACAATTCTAATGCAGATTTTCTAGCATCTTTGGAATTCATTCCTTTTAATTCACCAAAATAAACAAGTTGATCAATTATATTAATTTTTTGATACATTCCTCTTTCTTCTGGCAAATATCCTATCTTGTATTTTCTTCTATCAAATGGAAAACCATCTAATAAAAATTCTCCGCTATCTGGGTTAAATACATTCATCAATGTTCTTATGGTAGTTGTCTTTCCAGCACCATTCCTACCCAAAAATCCCATCGCTTTACCACTCTCAATAGCAAAACTTACATCATGTAAAATTTGCTTTTTATTAAAACTTTTATTGATGTTTTTAAGTTCCAATCTCATGTAATTCCTCCTTTAATATTTATTACTATAATATATATATATGAAATAAAATATATTATAAATATTACTGACAAAAAAGTTTGTAATGAGTTTCTCAATGAAAAATCTAAATTAAATGTTGTTAATATTATACTCATAAAGGATAATATTATAATAATTATGAATAATGTAGTTTCTGATGTTTTTTTACTTATATATTTTATTCTTTCATCATTGAATTGAGCATATAGTTTTTTTAATTTTTCATAATTTCTCAAGGCTTGTATATTTCTAAAAATATAAAATATAAGCATGAAAATCATTCCTGTAAAAAATCCTCTTACAAATGCTATATTAGTATTTTTTTTAGAATAAATTATACTAACTCCTAACATAACTACAGCAAAAAACAATACTAAAGAGAAAATAATTGTCTTATTTCTTATCTTTTTTCTAAATTTTTCTAACATATTACTCCTCCACTTCACTAAAATCAAATACTTCTTCAATACTCAATCCAAAATATCTTGCAATTTTATATGCTAAAACAAGTGAAGCAGTATATTTTCCATTTTCTAACGAAATAATAGTCTGCCTTGTAGTATCTAGCTCATTTGCAAATTCTTCCTGGGTAAGTTTTCTACTTTTCCTTAATTCTGAAATCCTATTTTTCAAACCCTCTCCTATTTTTATATTGTATTTACAATTTTATATAGAATGTTAAGTTAACTTTACAAAATAAGTATAGTAAACTTTACATTTTATGTCAAGTTTATTTTACATTTTAAAATATGAATGTATTTACAAACAAATATGTATCACTAGAGGAAGTTTGAAGTATTTTTTTTTTAGATATACTGGTAATATAAAATTTTTGTAACAATAATGACAGTATGCTTTATCGTTTTTTATGTAATAATGAATATATGGAGGAAATTATGAAATCAAATATAAACGAATTAATCACAAAATATGAAATCATTAGTAAAAAGATCAAAAAAATTAATATACCAAATATTGTTGGAACACTACAAACTTACTTATCTAAAGGAAATTATCAATACTACATTAAAATAAAAAATCCGGAAAAGTTTTGTGTGTTAAGTAACAAAACTTTTCCGGTTCAATTCTCAATCGATTAAAATCCGTTATTTTCAAGTAATTTTTTATACCATTCACCAGATTTTTTAATTGTTCTCTCTCCAGTTTCAAGATTTAATTCAACTAATCCATATCTATTTTTGTATGAATTTAACCATGACCAACAATCAATAAATGTCCAAACGTGGTAACCTATACAATTTGCACCTTCTTCAATTGCTTTGTGTAAATATGTTAAATGTTCTTTTATAAATTCAATTCTGTAATCGTCTTGAATTTGACCATTAACTTTGAATTTTTCTTCACCTTCAACACCCATACCATTTTCCGAAATAATCCATTCAATATTGTCATAATTATCTTTGATGTAAATAGCAATATCATAAACTACTGAAGGATCGATTTCCCATCCTCTATGTGGATTGATTCTTCTGCCCGGCATTACATAAGGTTCATAGAAATTTGTTGGGAAGAATATTGCATCCTTCTTAATTTCATATTGAACCGCCTTGACTCTAAGTGGTTGATAGTAGTTTACTCCCAAGAAATCAATTGTATTATTTTTAATAATTTCTAAATCTGATTTTTCAACTTTTGGTAATAAATTGTATTCTCTTAAAAGATCAACGAATTCAGGTTGAAATTCACCTTTAATGGATGGATCTAAAAATGATCTAATCGCAAACATTTCAGCATATCTTGCTGCTTCCAAATCCTTAGGATGTTGAGATCTTGGAATAGCCGGGGTTAAGTTTAATACAATACCAATTTTAGATTTTAACTTTAATTTTCTAAATTCTTCAATTGCTCTTGCACTTGCTAATTGAGTATGATACCCAACCAATACCGCTTTTTCAGGATTTACCTCCATAGGATAATGATATTGCAATAAATAACCACATTCAACATGAACAATTGGTTCATTGAATGTAAACCATCTATCCACATATTCATCAAATAGTTCAAATGCTGTTTTTGCATAATTGGCAAAATGTTCTACAACATCTCTATTTTCCCATCCACCAATATTTTGCAATTCAACAGGCATATCAAAATGGTATAAATTCATGAATAAAGTTAAGCCTTCATCCTTTATTCTTTTGAATACATCTTTGTAAAAACTTACTGCTTTTTGGTTGATTTCTCCATATCCTTTCGGAAATAATCTTGACCAACTAATAGATGTACGAAATGAATTTTGACCTGTTGCTTTTAATAATTTTATATCTTCTTTATAATTTTGATAAAAAGAACTTGTCTTTGATGGTCCAATTAAATTATGAAACTTATATGGTTCTTTTTCAAACCATAAATCCCAAATATTATCTCCCTTTCCATCTCCTTCAACTCTTCCTTCACTTTGTGTAGCTGATGTAGCTGACCCAAAGTAAAATCCATCAGGAAATTTAATCATTATTTCCTCCATTAAAATTATTTAGTCCATTTTTAGCTGCTCCAACTAAACCAGCATCATCACCAAATTTAGCCACTTCTATAAATATTCTATCTTTTAATCCTTCATAAACTTTATTTTTTGTAGCTTCAACTACTTTATCAATTAAAAATTCATTTTTTGTAATAACAGAACCACCCAAATAAAATATTTCAGGTTCTATAATTTGCAATAAGTTAGCAATTGATCTTGAAAAATATTCTGTCCATTGTTCAATAATTTCTACTGCTTTTTTATCATTTTCGGCATATTTTTCAAAAAGTTCTTTTGTAGAAACTTCTATTCCATAAACTTCTGTTGCTTTTTTCGATAATGCTGTACCCGAACATAGACTTTCCAATGTTCCAGCATATAATTGACTATGTTTTCTATCATCATCTGAAATAATCATCAAGCCAAATTCTCCAGCATAAACCTTTTTACCTTCCATAAGTTCACCTTTGTAGACAATTCCTCCACCTACTCCAGTACTAACTGTCATAAATACAATAGTTTCTCTATCATCTCCAACAGCTTGAGCCATTGCAGCAGCATTTGCATCATTTGTTAAAAATGTTTTTCTCTTTGTTTTTTCTTCTATTAATTTTAAGAATTGTTTATTTCTCCACTTTGGTAAATTTGGAGCATCTAGAATCATCCCTAAATCTTTATCTAAAGGTCCTGGAGAACAAATTCCTACAACATTTGTTTCATGATTTGGATCAACTTTATTTATCATTTCTGATATTTCATTAATTATATCATCAAATTCTTTATCACCTGTTTGTGTAACTTGTTTTGAAATAATATTAAAATTCTCATCAAATAATGCAACTCTTGCACTTGTACCACCAATATCTACACCTATTGATTTCATAATCTTGCTCCTTTTTCTATTGATTTTAATAAATTTGAATATGCTCCATATAAATTATTATCATTATAAAATGTTACCGGTCTAATCTTTACATCTGCTAATTTGAATGGTTCTTGTTGCAAGAAGTTTTTTAATTCTTCTATATATTTTTCTGATTGTGAAATTCCTCCACCAATATATATTACTTCCGGGTCATATATGTATTGAATATTATATAATCCCATGCACATATATTGAAACATCTTTCTTACTTCACTGTAAAATGGCTCTATTTTATTAAAGTATTTTTCCAATACTATATGAGGTTTTTCCACTATATTGTATTTTTCTTTAATTCTAGAGACTACATTTGGAATTGTTGCAAGTCTGGAAAAATTGGTGTATTCTCCTTCTATATTTTTTAATAACATATAACCAAATTCTCCAGCTTCAAGTCTGCGACCTCTAATAATTTCTTTGTCTTTTATAATTGCCCCACCTATCCCGGTTCCAACAATTACAAATGCAATATCTTTTTCTTTTGGCGTGTCCATAAACATTTGAGCCAATGCAGCACAATTAGCATCATTTTCTATCGCTACTGGTAGATTAAATTTATCTTGTATATGTTTTGCAAAATTATATTCATGAATATAATCAATAGCGCTTAATCCATAAATATTTCCAGTTTTAGAATCTACTGTGCCAGGACTGCTAAATCCTATTCCTTTTATATTGTATGAATAAATATTTTTTTGCACCTGTTCTTCAAGCATCAATAAAAATTCTTCAAGAGTGTTTATTCTATCAATAGAGTATTTTTTTATTATTTCTTTGTCTTTTATAATTCCTATTTTAGTAGATGAACCACCAATATCAAATATTAAATACATAAAATTCTCCTACATTTTTTTTTATGCTATGATATAATTATATTTGTATACAGTTAATTGTACTCATAATGAGGTGATGAAATGAATAAATCATATAATTTTATAAAAAATCTTATTTCAAAAAACTCTATTAAACTTTCCCATCTTGAACAAGAATTTCTTGATAGACTTGGAGAAAGTAATATTGAAATTTTTGATTCTTATATAAGTGAATTATCTAAAGCATTCTACGTTTCAAATTCTACTATCACTAGATTTGCTAAAAAATTAGGTTTTGACGGATTTAATGAGCTAAAATTTGCTCTACAAAATATTCAAGAACCTGAAAAATATCAAACACAAAAAATTTATACTTCTGTGATTAATGATATTAAAGAATTTGACAAAGATATTGTAGAATTAATTCATAATTTAGATAAATTTCACAGAATAGTAATAGTCGGCATAGGTTCTAGTGGATTAATAGCAAATGAAATGATGTTCAAATTAGGCGAGATTGGATTAAACAATCTTGACTATGCTAAGGAACCATATGGAATTAACATTCTTTCAAATAATTTGTCTGAAAATGACTTATTAATATGTATTTCACTTTCTGGTGAAAATACGCATATATTAGAAGCTTGTGAAAATGCAAAAAATCACAACGCAACAATCTTCTCTATATCAGGAAATGTTAATTCTTCATTAAAAAATTATTCTGATTATTTACTTAAAACACCTGGATATTCTACTTATGAATATTCTATATCTAAAATGTTACCAATTTTAATATACATTGATATAATATGTGAAATATATACTAAAAGGGTTTAAACCCTTTTAGTATTTTTTATTTCTTTATTTTTTAATTATCTTTTTGCCTAAATATGTTAAAATAGCTTCACAAAACATTGAATTTGACCATGAAAACCATTCTCTTGTAAATTTATATGGGTTATCCACATCAAACCCTTCATGTAATAGATTTGTGTCCGCATCAGTTGTTTCAAACCATTTTAGTATTTGATCTATTTCTTCTTTATCTGTTGATGTCATTAATTGAATTGATAAAGCTATATGCCAGATATATCTTTCTGGAGTGTGAGGAGATCCAACACCTTTAGCAACACTTCCTTCATAGAAATATGGATTCATTTCTGAGAGCACAGCTTTTCTAGTATTTAGATATACCTCATCTTCTTTTGAAGTATATCCTAAATATGGTAGTGATAATAAACTTGGAACATTAGCATCATCCATAAATATCTGATTTCCTAATCCATCTACTTCATAGGCAAATATTTCTCCAAATTGTTCATTTTTAATTAATCCATATTTTTCAATACCATCATTAATTTCTTTAGATAGTTTTTTCATTTTTTCAATTAGTTCAGTATTTGCAAAATTAATTTCTTCCAACATTTCAACAGTTTTGTTTAATGAAACAACTGTAAATGCATTAGCTGGAATTAAATATTGCAATTCACATGAATCATCACTTGGTCTAAATCCTGACCATGACATGCCTGTCACTCCTACTGGCGTTCCCATATTTGATTCTCTTAATGAATCACTTGGAGCCCATGGATTTGGTCTTTCAAATCTATATGGTGATTTTTCATGATTTTGTTCAAGTATTAATTGATCTACTAAAACCTCCATCCATTTTGAGATATGTTCATCAATTATTGTTGCATCTTTGGTTTTTTCATAATACATATGAAGTAATTGAAACATATATGCTACTGAATCCAATTCATATTTTCTTTCCCACACCCAAGGACTATCAAAATCTGTTATATCATCATGAGTCCATTTTGAATCATCACCTGTTTCATTAAAAGCATTTGCATACGTATCTTTTTCAATGCTAAACCATTGTCTTTTTATTACTTTTTTAATTAATTCATCAGCATCTTTAGAATCAATATAAAATAGAGGTCTAATTTGAGCACTTGAATCTCTTAACCACATTGCTGGAATATCTCCTGTTAAAACAAAAGCATCATCTCTATCGGTAATTTTAATTGTTGTTGTGAATGTATTTTGAATCGCATTTTTGAACATTGCTTTAAGTTTATCGCTTAAATCAGATTTTTCTACAAATGTTATCAATTCATTTACAATATTTTTCATTAATCCTCCCATTTAATTGTTCTTATTTCATATGGATTTAAGAAGCTATTATTTAATGTATCGTCATTTAATGGCTTACGTCCTAAAATATCGCATATTTCACCATTTTGAACATATAGTCTATGTGTAATCTTGTCTGGATTATATACTCTTAAAATTCTTTCACCTTTTTCATTTCTATACAATGTAGAAAAAATATTTGATCCTAAATTCATATCATAAGCTGTATTTGCTTCAATTTTCCCTTCATTTTTAGCAATTTGTGTTGTAAAGTATGGTACTCTATTTCCTAATGCTCTTTGCCATGAAGATACATAATCTTTTACAAAGAAGTCTAAATGAAATTCAAATCTTAAAAATTCTTGACTTTGTGCATCTGGTGTTGGGAAATATCCCCAATCGCCCATTTCACCAACAGCTCTAAATAATGTCAATGCCAATCCATCTTCTGTTTGTTCGTATTCTTGAACACCAATTGAAGATATTGTAAATCCACCATCTTTATCATGCATTTCTACAAATCTATTAAAGTTTTGAGCATAATCTGGATTTTCCCATGTTTTTGGAGGATATGCGTCTCTTGATACAACCTCAAATATTGATTCCGCATTTACTTTATCTGTATCCAAGTTATGATCTATTAAAATTCTCATTCTATGATCTTTTGCAGTATTTTCAAATTTAATTTTTGCGGTGACTGTTGATTTCAATTTATCAATTTTAATTCTTTTATATACTAAAATATCTACATATTCATCCGAACGTGGTGCAGTTCTGTTTTCTACAGCAATTACCAATTTTTGTTCATCCAATAATTGTTCTGCAGCGCTTTTTGGAACAGAAATTTTTTCTGTCATCTTTATTTCGTAAAGTTTTGTTGTTAATTCTTCAACTGAATAGTCAACTAAAGTTGAGCTCTTAATAATTTTTTTATCACCAGATTGTTTGTAGATATACTCATTTCCGATATCTCCACTGTCTTCAATCATGAATACATTTTTATATACTTTATTATTTCTCTTATCAGTTATTGTCAATGTAGCATTGTCTTCAATCTTGAAATTCAAAATATTTGTATCAACTTCTCTAGTATCAATCATATTTGGTTTTCCAATATAATCATCTTTAGGGACTAATCTAAATATTCTTCTTTCAAATGGATCTAATTCTGTAACAAACTTAACTTGTATTTTTCTTGTAAAGTATCCTCTTCTAAATTGATTATCAGGTAGCTCATAATCAAATAATACACCTAAATCTTTTACATATGTGTCATATTCAATATAATCATCAACAACTTTTAGATTAGGGATTCTTTCTTTTTTCATTTCTTGTGTAAATTTCAAATATTCAAATCCTGAAAAATATCTCTTATCATATTCAATTTCAATAGTTGCTTCTTTTCTTTGATGGTATGGTGTTGTATTTATAACTGTAAATACGTGATCTTCTTTATAGTTATTTTTTATATTTTCATTTAAATATTTTCTAGCTTGATTTTCTAAATAATCTAAACCTTCAACACAAGTCTTGAATCTTCTAATATTACCATCATGCACCGAATCAACTGAACATCCACAAATACTATCATGTGGATGATTTGTAAATAAAGTTCTATATACATAATCAATTTTATCTACTGGATATTTTTCTTTATCAAATAGCATTGTGTAAAGTGGTTGAACGACTTCTTCCAATCTCATTTCAATTGTTTTATTATAATTTTTCAATCTATATCTTGAAGAAGATGTACCTTGTAATGTTCCCCATCCATTTGTAGTTTGAGATCTTAATTCTCCCTTAATTACTGATAATTTTGAACTATCTACCTCTGAAGCAACTGATTCGTAGTAATTATCTAAGTTAGAATGTACAAATTCATAATCTTCATATAAAGTATTTGCTTTTTCGATAATTTCACCAATATTTTTTTGAACTGGAGAATGATCACATCCATTCATTAATAATAAATGTCTTGTTGAAGCATATTTTTCCATATCTTCAATTTTTTTATCTAGATATTTCTTCATTAATTCTGTTTCATAAGGAATATCAACACCATTACAGTACCAATTTGCAAATAAAATACCTAAAACTTTTGAACCGTCTGGTGATTGCCAATACATTTCCGAACTGCTTGAAGTATAATCTTCAAATACAACATTAGCAAAACCTGTTGCTTTAACACCTCTACCAAAGTAAGCATTATTAATGCCTGCTTTTTTCAAAATTTGAGGTGCTTGACCTATATTTCCAAATGTATCTGGAAAATATCCAATTTGTGCTGGCACACCAAGTTCTTCAGATTTTTTCATACCAATTTCAAGATTTCTAACATTTGACTCTCCAGATGTTAAAAATGAATCTTGAAGAATATACCAAGGTCCAATAATAATCTTACCTTCTTTTATTAATTTATATACTATATCTCTATTTTCCGGTCTAATTGCTAAATAATCTTCTATTGGTAAATAATGTCCATCCATTTGGAAGGAGATAAATTTATTATCTTTTGAAGCTTCTATAATTCCATCAATAAGATCAACAAGTCTCATCTGATGGCTAACTAGAGGCATATACCACTCTCTATCCCAATGAGAATGCGATACAACATGAACTATTTTTTTCATCTATCCTCCTAAAATTAATATATCTTTATATAATATAATTTTACAATCAAAAGTATCTAAACTCAAGTATTTGACGATATTGACTGGATATTTAATACTTATACTTTTAGTACTATTTTTTTGAAAATAATTTCACTTCTTATATACATTTTCATCCATAAAAATATTAGAAGTATTTTTATAAATGATAGCTTTTTCTTTTTTTATTTCAAATTTATTATTTATTATTTTTATATTTTTATGAATAAATACATCATTATTTTCATATTTTAAAATCGGATTTATCCAAATAGATTTAGTATCGTTTAATCTTAAAAATTCTTCATTATATTTAAAAATATTATTCTCTATTAACATATCTTCTATCTTACCTGATTCATACCACTCATTAGCGTCATTTGAAAGGTAAATAGATGCCATAGTTATATTTTCAAAAATATTATTTCTAATTATAGATTTTTTTCTAGTTGTACATAATATTGCTCTAGTAGGAATGTTACTAAACTTATTATTTTCTATTAGTACTTCTGGTGTATACGATATGTTTTCAGCTACATATTTACCTTCATTTTCCATTTTTTCATTTAAATAATCTGGCAAATCTTCATCAAAATATACTTCCATATATTGCAAATCTTTAGAATATTCTCCAGGGTTAATAACATCAACAACTTTATATGACTTATTTCCAACTCTTTTTAAAGAATTTCTGTCAAAAAAATCTACTTCATCTCCAACAAAAAATTGATTAAATCCTCCTTGTTGATGATGCACATATCTCATAATAGCTTTATTTTTTTCAACATTTTCTACTCTTACATATGTTCCATGTATATTAATTGAATCATCAAGTGAAGAATCAAATACACAATTTTTAATTTCAATTTTACCTTTTAATCCAGAAACATGAATTGAATCCGCAAAACTAGTTACCATATGTCTATCATTTCCAACAAACTTGCAATTGTCAAATACTACATTTTCACACATTTGTAATAGTAGTCCGAAACCATGTAAATAATTAAATGTTACATTTTCAAATTTAATGTTCTTAGATTCAATAATTGAAAATCCTGCATTATCTCTATTGCATGACTCGTTAAGACAAATTATATAATCTTCTGAAGCGGACTTTGGTATTTTATTATAATAAACTCTTATTCCTTCATCAATTTTTTTTATCATAATTTGATTAGAAAATGGTCCTTCATTTAAATCCAATCTTTTAGAATATTTATTTTTTAAATCAAAAATTGTAACTGCATATGAATTAAAATTATTCTTTTCTTTCCAATAGTATCCATCTAATGATTTTTCTGATTTCCAAATAATATCCTTTCCATCTATTTCATAATTAAATGTTTTTGAAATTTTATAATCAACATATTTTGACTTTTCATTTACGCTTTTCACATAAAGTTCTACTGCCGTAGGTTTAAAATAATCTATTGTTAAATTCTTAATTGTAATATTTTTAGAATTTTCAATTAAAAAAGTATTAATATCTCCATGAAATATTAATTTTGCACTATTACCATCAATTATTAGTTCATTTTTATCGTTAATTTTGAACATAACATGCTTGTATGGATTTTCTATAGTATTTGTATTTGAAAAATGAACATTTACAAATTCAGAATCCTCTTTAAAAAAATGATATTGTTTATCATCTAATTCTATATGATCTACATTCTTTTTATTTACATTTTTAATATTCTTTTGCTTCATAAAAACCTCATAAAAAAAGGATGGGAAAGATCCCATCCTAAAATATTTTCAAATCTTATTTATGATTTTTTGCATACCAAGCATCAAATTCAGCTTTTAATTCTTTAACAACTTCATCTGCGCCAGCATCTTTAACACGTTTTACAAATTCTTCATAAACATCCATTCTACCATTTTGTAAGTCTGCTAAACCATCTCTTGCTGCTAAAACATTACTAATCTTTGTTTGTAAATCTTTGCTTGGATTGAATCCTAAGTCAGCTGCAGGAACTATTGGTTTTACATATTCTTCAATTTTCTTTTGCATTTCTGGTGAATTGATATCTGCTCCTGCTGGTTCTGGAATTCTTACGTCATTTGACCATTGATTTCTCCATGGATTCCATCCTTCTTGTTTATCAACAGGAACTGCTCTACCGTCTTTAACGTTGTAGTGTGTACCTTCAATACCCCATGCTAATAAGTTTTGAATTTTTTCATCAAATCTTGCTAATTCAATAAAGTTTACAGCTTGTTCTGGATATTTTGTATGTGCGTAAACTGATGTTAATTTACCTTGTACGTTTTCGTTGTATAATACATTATCTTCAGCGATTGGAACTGCTACAACAGGTGTTTTATTTTGGTCTGTCCATGTTGCTTCTGAACCTGGTTCCCCTTCACCTCTTGATACTAACCATTGATCTGGTTGTTTTTGTGTTTCTTTTAATGGATCATTTTCTGTACCTGATTCTTTTCCTAGGTATCCTGCATCTCTATATTTAGCAACTAATTCAAATTTTGCTTTTAATTCTGGTGATGCTAAGTAGTTTTCTACTGTGTATGTTCCATCAGATTTTGTTCTAATAAAGTTATCTAATCTTCTTTCTGCCCATACGTCACCTCTCATAGGTGTTTTTTCTGGGAATTTTTCTTTATAAGCTTTCAATACTGGTTCTAAACCTTGTATATCTGTAATTTTCTTTACATCAGCAGCTTTCATACCAATTTTTTCTAATTCTTTTACGTTCCAAATAAACATATCTCTAGCCATTGGAGCTTTATCAATAATTGTTTGGATACCATATAATTTTCCATCAATTGAAGCACCAGCTTTTTGAGCATCTGTTAATGCTTTTGCTAATTTTGGAGCATTTTTTTCTAAATATGGATTTAAGTCTAATAAACCATTGTCAGCAACCAATGTTTTGAAAGGTCCTAACCATGAAGCTGTTGTTGCTAAGTCAAATGTTTCTTTGTCAGCACCTCTAGCTAATAAACCAATCTTTGTTTCATAGTCACCCCATGAAAAAGCGATAAATTTAATTTTGTAGTTAGCTTTTAATTCAGCTAATCTTTCATTAATTTTTTCTGCAACCTTATCTTTATCTTTACCTGCAGCGTGAACCAAATATGTTATAGTTGGTGTTTCTTTCTTTTCTCCTTCTTTTTTAGTTTCGTCTTTCTTTTGGCCACATGCTACTAAACCAAAAACTAAAACTAAAGCTAATAATGAAGCAATAATTTTTTTCATATATATTTTCCTCCTAATATATAATATATATTTATCTTGTTTGAAGAGTCTTAACTCTTACTTACAAATATATTTTACTATGAAAATCAATTTTTGACAACGAAATCATCAATAAAGATTAAATTTTCTTTTTTTTATCTTTTTTTTATAAAAAAATGATTATATTTTCATATACTAATTTAAAAATATTTTATAAAAAAATGCTTAAATCATCTACTATCTACGTATTTTTCTGTATTTTACTTAATTTTACTTTATTAATAAAATTAAAATATTAAATTTTTGTAAAATATTATTTCACGTATTTTATTCATTTAATTATTATTTATTAATTTTAAATTAATTTATAAAAAAATGTGAAATCATATAGCTTTATGATTTCACATTTCACATTTCAATATTAATATTATTCTTTAACAGCTCCCAAAGTTAAACCTTGTACAAAGTATCTTTGGAAGAATGGATATGATAAAGCAATTGGGAATGTAGTTACTATAACTATAGCCATTCTAATACCATCTGTTGGTAATGATTGTAAAGCTTCTTTAGCAACTGAACCCATTTTATCACCCTTCAAAATAACAACTTCTATTGTTCTTTGAATTTGAATCAACATATATTGTAATGTTGCATATGGTGAAAATGTATCATCCAAATATAACATTGCATTAAACCAATCATTCCAATATCCTAATGTTAAGAATAGTGCGATTGTAGCAATACCAGGTAATGAAATTGGTAAAACAATTTTGAAGAATATGTCAAACTCATTTGCTCCATCCACCATAGCTGCTTCAATTAACGCAAATGGAACACTTGTTTGGAAGAATGTTCTCATGATTACTAGATAAAATGTATTAAATAGTAATGGTAACAAAAGTGCAAATGGTGTGTTTTTTAATCCTAAAACATTTACCATAACGATATAGTTAGCAACCATTCCACCACCAAATAACATAGGAATAAATGCTACTGTGTTAAAGAACTTTCTATATAGAAAATCATTTCTTGACATTGCATATGCATAAGTAATAATTGTAAATGAACCTGTCAATGTACCAACTATTGTAAGAATTACTGAATTCTTAAATGCATTTAATATCGAGCTACCATTTCCTAAAATTTGTTGATATGATGCTAAAGTTATTTCTTTAGGTATAATTTGATATCCATATTGTGCTATTGATTCTTTTGTGCTTAATGATACTGAAAATACATATAATAGTGGGAAGATACACGTAGCTGCTATAACGAATAACAAAATATTAAATATAATATTTGTTCCACCAGAAATAGCTATACTTGATTTTAATTTCTTTTTTGCCATTTTGTAATCCTCCTTCTAATAAATTGCTCTTTCAGGATCATATCTCTTAACAATCTTATTAGCAGTAAAGATTAAAATAAATCCTATTACAGATTGGAAGAAACCAATAGCTGCTGATTGTTTGATATTACCACTGTTAATCAATAACTTATAAGTATATGTATCAATAACTTCTGATACTTTTCTCAATGATGCTGCCCCACCACCACTGTTTGGAATGTGGAAGAATAGACCGAAGTCTGATCTGAAAATACCACCCAATGATAGTATAAATATTATAACAATAACTGGTCTTAATAGAGGAACAGTTATGTGTTTTGCTTGTTGTAATTTGCTTGCACCATCAATTGATGCTGCTTCATATAATGACTTATCAATTCCTGATAAAGCAGCTAAATATATAACTGTATTATATCCTAGCCCTTTCCATGTATTTAAGAATACATAGAAGAATGGCCAATATTGTGGTTCTCTATACCAAGAAACTGGTTCTAATCCTAACCCCCTTCTTATTTGGTTGAATAAACCTGTATCAGTTTGCAACATTGCATAAACTGAATATGATATAACAATCCATGATAAGAAATATGGTAAGAATGTTGCTGTTTGATATGCTTTTGCCATTCTCTTATTCAATAATTCATGTAACATTATAGCTACAATCAATGGAATCACAATGTTTAGTACGATAAATACACTGTTATATAGTAATGTATTTCTTGTTACCAACCAAGCATCACTAGTCTTAAAGAAAAATTCAAAGTTCTTTAGTGTCCATTCACTTTTAAATAAACTTGTAAAGAAATTACCATCAATATTTCTATAATCCTTAAACGCTACGATTAAACCAAACATTGGAAGATAACAAAATATCATCAACCAAACAAATCCAGGGACTGTAAACCATGCTAATTGTAAACTTCTCTTACGAGAATCTTTATTTATTTTATTTTTATTTTTCATGTTTCCCTCTTATTTTTTATTCAATCTGCTTTCTATTAACTTATGAATATAAGCTAAAAATAATGAATATATCGGAACACCAATCGCTATTACCCTGAATGGAAATTTTGGAAAATTATATACCATCCAAACAAAAATAAAAGTCATAGCTACTGTAATTATTCCATACATTGCTGAAAGTAAAAATGAATTATTTATTATTTCTTTTATTGACTTAGTTTCATACAATGCAAACTGCATTGTTGTATAAATCACATTAGGTACTATCATTATAATTATTAATGCAAATAACATCCAAAATGCACCACTTACTCTCATTATCATAATATAAGTACTATTTAAACCAAAATACAACAGTAAAACAGCTATAAAATAGTACAAATAATTTCTCATAAAATTTTCTTTTAATGAGTGAAGAAAAAATGGTCTATAATATGATTCATTCTTAAATACAATTTTATAAATTGCATATGTTAGTGATTTTATAGCCATAAAATATAAAGTAATTAAAGGGATGAATAATATTGGATAACTTATTACATCTCCCCCTTTTATTAAAAGCCCAACCAAAATCACTGGTAAAGTCAAAATAAATGTATAAAATATATTTATCAAATAAGCTAATACTTTTTCAGAAAAAGCATATAGCCATTCAATCATTCTATTATAATTCATTAATATAAGCTTTCCTCTGTTTCGTCATCAAATAATGTAATCTTTGAAGCGTCAACTTTAATATCATATTCTGTTCTTGCTTCATCAAATTTATCAACGTCTACATTGATTTTTGAAACTGCTTTTTGTCCAGAAATATGTCCATGTAAGATATATTCATGACCTAATAATTCTGAAACTTCAACATACATCTTCATATATGCTGTTTCTGCAAATTCTTCTTTATCAAAATCTACAAGTCTTAATTCTTCTGGTCTAATACCTAAAGTAACTGATTTACCTTCATATCTTTTTATTACTTCTTCATGTTCTTTTGGTAAATTTACTTCTAAATCATTTGCAACAAATTTTCCATTTTTAATTTGTCCACTAAAGAAGTTCATAGCTGGAGATCCAATAAAGCTAGCAACAAATTTGTTTGCTGGTTTACTATAAATTTCCTTTGGTGTACCAATTTGTTGTACATAACCTTTACTCATAACAACAATTCTTGATGCCATTGTCATAGCTTCGGTTTGATCGTGTGTTACGTAAATTGTTGTTGTTTCCATTCTTCTGTGTAATTTAATTAACTCAGATCTCATTTGAATTCTCAATTTTGCATCTAAGTTTGATAATGGTTCATCCATTAAGAATACATCTGCTTTTCTAACGATTGCTCTACCCAAAGCTACCCTTTGTCTTTGTCCCCCGGATAATTGTTTTGGTTTTCTGTCCAATAATTCTTCAATTTCAAGAATTCTAGCAGCTTCTTTAACCATTCTATCTATATCATCTTTAGGTATTTTCTTTAATTTTAACCCAAATGCTAAATTGTCATATACTGACATGTGTGGATATAAAGCATATGATTGAAATACCATCGCAATATTTCTATCTTTTGGTGGCATATTATTTACAAGTCTATCATTAATATACAATTCCCCTGCAGAAATATCTTCTAAACCTGCTATCATACGTAATGTTGTTGATTTACCACAACCTGATGGTCCAACGAACACAATAAATTCTTTATCTGCTATATCTAAATTAAAATTGTGTACTGCTTGGAATCCATTATCATACACTTTATCAATATTTTTTAAATTAAGTGTTGCCATAGTTCCTCCTAAATTTTTCACTTTCATATATATTTTATTACAAAATATGAAATTTGACAACGATAGCAAATTTTTGAAGACATATTCATAAATTTGTAAAGATGAAATTATTTTTTGAAAATAATTTCATCTTTAGAATTTAGCTATTTAATAGTTTTTGTCAAAAATTCAACAATTACAGCAATGTTTTTATCTATTCTGTAGGTTCCTGATACTGCCTTTAAATTTTTAGCAGGAAATTCTGATGTTTTTGTAAAAACCTCATATAATTCGCTATATTTTAACAATTTATTACCAATTTCAAATTCTTCTTTAGATTTTTTATTTTCATTGAACTTTAAATATTCCAAAGCTGAAATTAAATGTACAGCAGCTAATGATTTTTCCCTTAAATTCAATACATAAGGCTTAATTTGTTCTGCTAATTTTCTATTTGAGAAATTTTTGTAATATTTTTGAATTGAATCATAAATTTTTTGATACTCACTCTTTAATTTATATAAATTATATCTATATTCAAAAATATTTTCAGACTTGAATGTTTCTTCAAATTTTTCAATGAAAATTTTTAGTTCTTCTGATTCTTCCAATCCTGGTATTCCACCATTATCAGCATTTGTGCCTGAAGCATCTGTATTTGACATGTGTTTACAAATTTCATATAACTCATCGGATACTTCATTGTCAATATATCTAAATGATGCTTCCCATGATTTTTGATCGTAAAAGTCTTCTGTATTCCATGCATAGTCAGATATAGCAAATACTGCAACAAGTGATGCATATCCTTCTTCTAAAGGATTTGTAAGTGATCCGACTAATCCTTTTACTCCTGGTTCTAGCATTTCACCTTTACCCATGAATAATCTTCTGAAAGCTGTTCTATCAATGTCATTTACAGGCCAGTTTAACCAAAATAGTGGATCTCTTCTTTCTCCAAGTTTAGCTTCTCTATTTTTAAAGTCAGTTACTGTACTTTGTGTGATTGGCGCACAAGTATTATCTCCTGTAAACATTATTTGAACATCAGCTGGAAACTCACTTGAATACAAATCTAATTCATCAGGTCTGAATCCCCAATCAGCCAATACATATCCTTCTGGAACGAATACAAAATCATAAATTTTATCTTCTTTTGTCTTAGCCCATTCGCTTACTTTATTCATCACTTTAACAACTACCTCTTTAGGCAATGCACCTACGTCATCTCCTAAAACTCCAAATTGTCTTAGACCGATTTCATATACTTGATCTAATTTTGCAAGTAATAATTTAATATTTTCTTCAAATGATTCTTCGTTAATTGGATTACATTCTTTCTTGAATGGTGAAATTGTCCATACAAATCTGGTCTTTATCTTATCTCCCAATTCACCCAACATTTTAAAATCTTCTAATTCTTTTTCAGGATATGGTTCAAACCATTTTTCTCTATGATATGGATCATCTTTTGGTGCATATATAAACACATTAGCCTTTAATTTTGATGAAAATTCCATTACATCTTTACGAACTTCTGTTGAATATGGTATTCCGTAGTAACCTTCAATTGTTCCTCTAATTTTTTGTGTTGCATAATCATTTATAAATAGATTTCTAACAAATTTACGATTTTGTTCAAAAATTTGTAATAGTGTCATGTATGAATAATACAATGCGTCATTACTTTGAGCAGAAATATTAATTAAATTTTCTTCAATTTTAATTGTGTATTGATCAAATTCTTCTAAACTTTCATCTAATTTTAGATTTACTTTTATTGAAGATTCTTCTGTTACTTCAAAATTAAATTCATCAATAATTTCTTGTAATTTAGTTTTGTTATATTCTGAAATACCTTCTCCAAAATTAAATTCAAATTTCTTATTCAAATATGTTGATCTGTATCTATATTCTAAATGTTTTGGAACTGGGTAAATTTCATATCTCAATGTATCTTCTTTTTCAAATAAATAATCCCAGTTAAATTCTCTATACATCATATCCATATCATTATGCATCAAGCTATCTCCACCTTCATACATAATGGCAAATTTGTCGCCATGTTTTTCTAATGATGAATACCAGAACATTCCAAATGAGATATATTTTGAGTTTACAAAGTTAATTTTTCCATTTTCATAAACTTCTCCAATATAAATTCTTCCATCAAATCTTTCGTTTGAATGTGCTGATGATGGTGATGAAATCAATACATATTCTTTATCTTCATGATGTGTATGAAGCACTGATAATTGGCAATTTGCTTGTGATTGAAAGTTGACATCTAGTAATTCGGATTCAAATGTTTCACCATTATCCTTGCTTGTTGCAACTTGAATGTGTACAGGTTTTCCATGGAATTGATTTCTAACAAATACTTTGATATCTCCATTATCTAACTGTACAAGTTGTGATTCGCTGGTTTGATAAAAATAATTATATTCTTCTTTATCATTTAATATTTCATCTTTAATTTTTCTATTTTCATTAACTGATTGACTTCTATGCCATGTTTTACCGTCATCATCAGAATAAACTAAACACGTATTTTGTCTTGTATACTCATTTGTGAAATATGCAGGAAATATAATCCTACCAGATTTTAATGTTATTCCTCTTCCGGGTGCCACCCCCATAAATTTCATCCATGATTCTTTAACTTGTGGATTTAAGTCAACAGGACATGACCATGTCTTACCGTCATCTTCTGAATAAGTCATCAATATATGTGATGTTTGTTGTACAAATAATTCACTATTCATTAAGAATATGTTTCCAACTTTTTGACTACCTTTATATAAATCTCCTGTTTCGTGAAATGGCTGAATTTCATCTTTTTTAACTGTAAATTCTGTCAATTCACCTGATAAAGTATAAACTTTAGAATCTTTAACATAATATCTATTTTCTTCTTTATCAAATAATTCTAAATATTTATTACCTTCAACTTCAACATAACCGTTTCCGGATTCTCTAATTGAGAAAAATCCTTTTGATTGTGGAAATGCAGTTACAAATGCAAATATTTTACCGGAATTTGACTGCAATACAACCGGATCAATTGTAAATGCAGATTTATCCCCTATATCCAAATCTACAGGCCATGTTACATATGGTGGCATTTCTCCACCAGCCTGATCTACAGGATCTATAATAACTAAATTTTTTGAAAATACTTTTTGTCCCTTTTCTTTTCTTCTTACCACAAGGTCTATATTTCCCCAATCATATTGGTGTTCATTTCTCTTATCTGAAAATGCAAGTAATGTACCTTCTTTAGTTTCTAATAAAGCCGGTATTCTATATGATTTTGAGCCATCTAAATCTCTGTAAAATATTTTTTCTGGAAGTGAAAGATTGCTTCTCTTTCCAAAAATCTTATCTAAATATTCTTTTAATCTTGTAATAATTGGATTAATTCTAAGTCTTGATGTTTCCGATTTCTTCATAAATCTATTTGATTTAGGATCAGCATCAATTGGATGATATGCATATTTTTCATTATAATATCGTGCCTTATCATACAATTTTAATCCAATTTCTTTTTGCCCTTCTTCTAACGCGCCGAATGAATCGATGTAGTAAATTCCCGACAATAATAATTCTCTAAACGCTTCAAAATATGGTTTTACTTCTTCAACTAATTTTTCTTCTTGTGATTTAGCAAAATATCTATCTACTGTTTTAACTAATAATTCAAATTTAGGTTTGATTTCACCTAAAACATCTTTAACTTCTGAAACTAATGCATTATCCATGGCTTTGTTAAATGCAATTTGTAATTCCTTAAAGTCTTCTGATTCTTCTAATTCTTGTATTCCTTTTTCATTTTGATTTGTCATATGAGCTGCAATAGTCTTTAATTCTTCAGCAGCAAATTTATCTATATATTTGAATGAATCGCTCCAAGATTTTTCACAATCAAAATCTTTAATATTCCATGAATAATCCGAAACAGCAAAAATGGCTATTTTTGATGCATTTGCTTCTTGCATAGGATTTGTTACAACCCCAACAATGTTATCAACATCTTTGTAAAGCAATTCACCCTTACCCATGTATAATTTTCTATAATTTATATCAATATCATTTACTGGCCAATTTAACCAGAAAAATGGATTTCTTCTTTCTTTTCCTGTACCACCATGAGCTTCGTCAATTTCTTTTGTTTTCAATTCATCAACATCAGCTTTATTTACTGGTGAACATGTTTCCTTTCCTGTAAAGAAAATGTGAATATCTTCAGGAAATCCTTCTGTATATGCATTTAATTCTTCAGCATCCCAAGCCCATGTCAATACATATGAAGCTGGACAATACAAGAAATCTTTTACGTCTCCCTTTTCTTTTGACCATGCTGATAATCTATTCATAACATCTACAACAACTGAATTAGGAAGTTTTCCAACATCATCCCCTAATACTCCAAATTGTTTTACTCCTACTGAATATAATTGTTCAAATTTTTCAATAAGAATACTTACGGATTCTTCAAAATTTTCTTCACTAATTGGATTTGATTCTTTCTTAAATGGAGAAATTGTATAAACAAATCTATTTTTATATTCATTTCCTAATTTTGCCATTTCGCCTAATAAATTCAATTCTTTTTCTGGATATAATTCATACCATTTTTCTCTGTGATATGGATCGTCTTTTGGAGCAAAAATGAATAAATTATTCTTAAATTTTGAACCGAATTTTATTAATTCTTTTTTATTTTCCCACGACCATGGAATGCCGTAAAATCCTTCAATTATTCCTCTATATTTAATTGAAGCATAATCTGAAATCTTTAATTTATTTATTTCATATTTAACTTGTGTAAATATAGCTTCTAATGTTTGTATTCCATAGAATAAAGCATCATTATCTTTAGCGATAATTTTAATTTCATTTGTAGAAATTTCCAATCCGTATTCATCATGATTTATTAAATTATCTGAAAATTCTAATATTATTAATTTGTTTGCATTATCAGATAATTTTATTTTCTTTGAAGCTAAAAGTTTTTCAATTTTATTTTTATTAACTTCATCAACTTTTTCGTTTAATATTAAATTAAATTCAGCATTCAAACTAAGTTGCCCTTCAAAATATTCTGTTTTTTGAGGAATAGGATATATTTCGTATTTAGTCATTTTTTCTCCTTAAAATATATTTGTTTTCCATTAATTTATTTTCCGATTTAACGATATATGTTATATCTTCATTTTCTGTAATTCCAGGTATTTTAGTTACTGACGCGTTATTTGTAGCTACTACAATTACATCTTTAGCATCTTTAGGAATTTCATAGATTATTTTATCTTTTTCAAATTCTAAGGCTTTTCCATCAACTGAAATATTTAATTCATAATCGGATAATTCTTTTACTTCTTTACCATATGCCTTAATTTCAGTAATACCTATCGCTTTATCATCTTGTGCAATCATTCTTACTCTTATAGCATGTGTAAGCACATCTTCAAATTCAAAAATCTTAAATTTTTCTCTTTCTCCAATAGTTTCAGTATAATTTGGAATTTCCTTCCAATTATTATCATCTGCTAACTCATGCTCTAAAGTTTCAATATTTTGATAATCTTTAGGGAATGAAATTTTTTCAGTAACATAATATTCTAATTTATATTCTTTTGGAACTGAAACTTCTTTATCTTCAAAGAAAAACACTTCCACTTTATTAATTTGATGTTGTTCAAATTCTCCAGCAAGACCAAATAATATTCCTGCCCAATCTTCACTTCTCTTTTCTTTAGAAATATTTGTCCATCTATCAATATATGTGTCATCATATGAAACTACTTCGTTATTCAACGCCTTAGTTGTTGATAATGTATATTCTAAATCTGATGTAAATGATGCTATTCCTGCTGGAATTTCTGACCCATTCCATGCTCTAGCATAGTTATAGCTTGAAATTACGCTAGCATCATTGTTATCAACAAATCTAATATTTAGTGTTGAAATGAAATCTGAGTTTTCTAAAATTCCATGTAATACTAAATTATCTGTATTTTTTAAATTATTGAAGTCAATTTCTTCTTTAGTATTTTCATCAATCCATTTTACAACTTGTATTTTTCTCATATCCCCAGAAGTATTATAAACTGTTGCAAATTTAGGTAATTGTGGTCTCTTTGTACCTTTTCTAAATGCAAAGCTAAAGTTTTCAACTGAAACAAAATCATTTACATTAATATTTGCAATGACATTTTTTCCACTTTCAGTCTTTCCATGAACTTGATATCTTCCTAATTTTTTAATATTGGTTAACTCTTCCAAGTTCCAATTTACATTTTCATAAGAATTGAATTTATTTTCTAATATTACTCTAACTTTTTCTGGTAATCGCAATTTTTGATCTTTTTGAATAGATACAGCAATATCCTTAGTTTCTAAAATCTCACCATCAGCAATATTTGAAATTTCTTTACCCAATTGTAAAATTTCATTTTCGATGAATGTTGCTTTTTTAGGTTTTAATGATAATTCTATTTCTGAACTTTCAAGTTTATCAGATTCAGCCTTCAAAACGACTATATCATCTGATTTAATTTGAACTATTATCATTCCAGATCCACTAAATGCTTTTCTAATCCATCTACCGTCTTTTTGCACTTTATATCTTTCTTGAGATGATGCATCACCATTGTCAACACCTAATATTTGTGCATTTTTTGTAACTTCAAATTCAACTAAATTATTTGCATATGGTACAACATTGTCATTTTTGTCAACAATATCAAATCTTACATATACCAAATCACCTTCTTGAGAATTTTCATCAATTAATAATTTTACTTTTTTAGGATTTTCAGATGTCACCACTTCATCTCTTGCAATTTCGTTTCCAAATTCATCTTTTGCAATTGCTTCTAATTTCCCTTTTTCAAATGGAACAAACCATTGTAAATATAAATCTCTTTTTGTTTCTCCTTCTAGATATTCAAATCCATAATCTGTAGTTTTTTTATTGAATTCTTTTTCGCCTAATGATTTTCCATTTAGGAAAAGTTCTATTTTTTCAATATTTGAATAAACTCTAACAGGAATTATATTATCGTCTCTTTTTAAATCAGTTCCAAATTGTTTTAATAATTTTCTATCTTCAAAATTCCAATGAGGTAAAATTTTCACTATTTTTTTCTCATTCTTACTAAACCATTGAGATTGATAAAAATAATAGTCCATCTTTGGCAATCCTGCCGTATCAACAATCCCGAAAAATGATGATTTTACCGGTGCCCCCAAATCTTCTTCATTATGCCATGGTGTTGGCTCTCCTATATAATCAAATCCCGTCCATATAAATTGTCCCGCATAATATTTTCTATCTCTATCATGAATCCATGAATCTATCGCAGTTCTCCCCCAACCTACTCTGTCATTTCCATAGTCTGACATTTGGTACATTCTATCAGGTTTATTTGCATTTCCTGTTGCAATTGCATCTCTGGTTTGTGGATCATAGTAAACACCTCTACTCTTTACTGCTGATGATGTCTCTGCTCCATATAAAATCCAATCTGGATATCTTTCAAACAATTCATCTGAACCATCTTCATTATAGTTTAATCCTACAGTATCAAGCATTCCTGCAATTTTAACGTGATGTGCATCTTCATTTCTATTCCAATTTAGTGAATTTTCACCAATTGTCACATATCTTGTTTCATCAATTTCCTTAATCCATTTAATTAAATTTCTAGCTTGGTCAACACCATAAGGTTGTTCAGTTTCAAATATCTCATTGCCTATAGACCACATAACAATTGATGGAGAATTAATATCTCTTCTAACCATATTCTTAATATCAAATTCTGCCCAAATTTCACCATTATGTGAATCTGGATGAGTTGCCAATTTGTTGAAAAATCTATTATAGTCGTATTCTTTCTTTCTATTTCCAAACCATGTATCAAATGATTCTTCTTGAACTAAAAATCCCATTTCATCACATAATTTGATAAATTCTTCGGATTGTGGATTGTGGGAAGTACGAATGGCATTAACACCCATATCTTTCATGATTTGCAATTTTCTTCTATCTGCTTGTTCGTACAATTCAGCCCCTAGCGCTCCATTGTCATGATGCAAACAAACTCCATGTAATTTCAAATATTTCCCATTCAATGAAAAACCATCTTCTCTAGTCCATGAAAAATATCTATATCCAAATCTTGTAAATTCTTCATCCATTAATTTTTCGTCTATATAAATGCTTGTTTTCAAGTAATATAAATTTGGATTTTCAATATCCCATAATTTAGGATTTTCAACAAATATAGTTTCATTAATATTTAATTCTGACTTTTTTTTAATTTTCTCAAAAACTTCTGACTTTTTAACAATTCGTCCATCAGCATCAAATAATTCAAATTTCACTTTTATATTTTCCATGTAATTCGATGAATTGAACAATTTTAGTTCAATATTTGTTTCTGCATTTTCAATATTAGATTCTAAATTTGATGTAGTTATTACAATTCCATTATTTTTTATATATATTTTTTCTCTTAAAATCAGGTCTACATTTCTGTAAATTCCTGATCCTGAATACCATCTAGATGACGGTTGCATATTTGTAACTTTAACAGCAATAGTATTTTCTCCATAGTACAAATAATCTGTTAAGTCGTATGTAAATGTATTATATCCAAATGGGTAATTTCCAACTAAAGCACCATTCACATAGATGTAAGAATCCATGTAAACTCCACCAAATTTTATAAAAATATTTTTATTTGCAAATGACTCATATACATTAATTTTTCTTACATACCATGAAGTTCCACCATCAAGCAGACCACCTTCATTTCTCGATAATGACTTTTGATTAAAGTCTTTATATATACTCCAATCATGTGGTAAATTAATATTATCAAATTCAGAAATTACTTTTTCGGTTAAATCTTCGATTTCTAATGTATCACTTTCCTTAAATTTCCAATCTTTATTAATATTTAAGTATTTTTTATTTTGCATAATCCCTCCGATTAGTATAGATTATGTATTTTATTTAAAATATCAAAACATAAACTTTCATTTTTATATTACCACAAAAATATATGAAAACCTATTCTGAATATTGACGTTTTCTTGATGAAAATTAAAAATGATGTCAAAAAAAAAGCCGCTGTAAAATAACATTCATATCATTTTACAACAAGCTTCTTAAATTTTATTTATTAGATTTTACCTACTAAATCTTTTCCAGGTGTTAATGTATCATCTCCTGGATGCCATGCTGCTGGACATACTTTATCTCCATATGTTGCAACAAATTGAGCAGCTTCAACTTTTCTTACTAATTCACTTGCATCTCTACCGATACCATCTGAATGAATTTCATAAGCAACAATTTCATTTTCTGGATTAATTACAAATGATCCTCTTAATGATTGTCCGTCTTTTTCTTTTAATACTCCTAACATTCTAGATAAAACAAATGCTCTATCTGATAACATCGGATATTGTACACCTTTAACTGCTACTGATTCATCTTTCCATGCTTTATGAACAAATTCACTATCTGTTGAAACACTATATACTTCAGCTCCTAATGATTTTAATTTTTCATAGTGATTTTGTAAATCTTGTAATTCTGTTGGACATACAAATGTAAAGTCTCCTGGGTAGAAGAATAAAATTGACCATTTACCTTCTAAATCTTTATCTGTAACTGTAGTAAAATCTTCGTTCGCATATGCTGGAACTTCAAATTCTTCTAATTTTTTTCCTATTAAATTTTCCATAAATTGTCCCCTTTCATCAATTTATTTTTAGTAGGAGTAAACTCCTACATATATATGTTACTATAAAAAAACATTTATTACAATTAAAATATTTTTATAACAAATTTATTAATTAAAATTCAAAGTAAATACACTAGTAATTATTTATTTTTTTCTACTTCTACAATTCTATTATCAAAAAAAATGATTTACAACTATATTAATTATTAGAGTTTTCAATGTATAATCCCACATACATCTACATTCATTTAACGGCTGTATATAGTAAATTCCAAAAATGCATTTTACTTCTTACATAAATATAATTATGAATTTTAAAATAAAAATTATCCATCTATACAATAAATCAAATATTGCTTAAATGGATAATCAAAATTTAAATTACTTTGTTTTATCCCACTTTCCAAAATTATCTACATGATATTTTCCAATCCATTCAGATTTTGCCATTTTTCCATTATTTTTCAAATAATAATTTCCTTGCCATTTATTTTTTAACTTTTTGCCGTAATTATCTATATAATAGTAGTCTCCATTTTTATAAATCCACTTATTTTTTAATGATTTATCCTCAAAAGACAAATTATTTTCAGATTTAAAATCTTTATTCAAATTACCCTTTTCTATATTTTCTTTATTTCCTTGATGAAGCCGTTAGATCAAGAACATGCCATTTTTTATTATAAAAGACTCTTGTAGTAGCATGAATTTCTCCATTAACATTTCTCCCTTCTATAACATAAGCAGGTATGCCCATTAAATTTAATCCTCTTGCTGCAAAAGTAGAGAATCCTAAACACATCGCCTTATGTCTTTCTGTAACAGAAAAAATATCAGATGCCAAATAATACAACAATCTATCATCATTATAATATGCTTGTCTGTCATAAACAGTATTTTTCCCTACTTGAAGTATAAATCTTATTATTTTTTCTCTATCATCTATACCTTCCTCATTGGAACCCGCTTCATGAATTATCTTCTTTATAGCTTCATCATTTTGCTTTATTCTATCTAAGTTCAAATTAATGTACTTATTATACTGCTCTTTATTATTTGCACTTATATTAAATGCAAACCTGTTATCTATATTTAAATTTCTGGTATATATATTAACATTATTTATTCCAATGTGTTTTATACCCCTTCCCATAGAAAGACCAACTGCATTTAATCTAATTTCTATAAAATCTTTATCTTTAATAGGAAAGGTTGTATGTATAACTATATTTTTAAATTTTGATATATTTTTTAATCTTTAATCCATTATTTTATTATATTCATCTATATTTTTTACAAGCCTATCTTCTTTTTTCATTATAAACAAAGCCATGCCGTGAATTGCTTTCCATTTAGTTTAACAAATTTATATTTATCTTCTAAAATATCGGAAATTTTATTCATAGGCAAATTTTCCTTATATATAACAGAATCATTTCCCAATATATAAACATTTATATTTTCAAAATTTGAAGATTTCATCTCACTTTGTACGTCTTCTATAAATTTATTTTTATCATTATCTTCTATTACAGTTGATTCCTGATTACTAATTCTTTGCAAACTTTCTGCATATACAGTCCTATTAAAATTTACAAATCCTTGGTTCAATGGTGTAATCAGCCCTGCCATAAGAACTAATAATACTTTAGACTTATTTTTAATTCTCATAATCAATCCTCATTTAAATTATTTTTAAATTATAAAACTTAATATATTTTACGAAAAAATTATAGCACAAAAATATTTAGTGAAAAACTTTTTAACAATAAAGTTATATGTTAAAATTAGTGTATTATATATTAGGGGGAAAAATGGAACAAATACTACATAATATTTTATCATCTGTTGCTCCGATTATAATTACAGCTTTAGAACTTATCGGAATTGCCATAATCGCATTTGGAAGTTTGGCTGCTCTTTATAATTTTGCAAAACACAAATTTGATTTAAGAGAAAATAAAACCAAGATAATCTTAGGCGACGCTTTAGCTCTCGGACTTGAGTTTAAGCTGGGTTCAGAAATTATAAAAACAGTCATAGTTAGAGATTTAAATGAATTAATTATATTAGGTATAATTGTAGTTTTAAGAGTTGTGCTAACATTTGTAATTCATTGGGAAGTAAAACAAGCAAATCTCTCCCATGATTTTAAAAATCCAAATCCTATAAAAAAGTCTAATCATGCAATATAGAAAAGTCGCTATATCAAACATAATTTAAACATATTTTTTCAATATATTTATTTTATAATCATTATAAATATATTGGAGGATATATGATAAGAAAAATTTTATTGTTAATTATAAGTATTTTGTCTTTTATTCGAATCAAAGAAGAATATTTAATATTTGATACTCTTATAAAATCAAATACTAATTTGTCTAGTTTTTTTCTAGCAATTTTAAGTTTTGGTATTTACATATCACCACTGGCAATCATGTCATACATAGCTGCAAAAAAATATAAATTAAAATTTAGTTATTTCCTAATAAGTATTTTCTTTGGCCTTTTTGTAATTTCTCACTGGTCCGGAATTGCAAACATAAAATTTCATGATATACTTTCAGGAATAATAAAAAATAAACAGTTTATGGATACATGGGGGCCAAGTATTGTGCCGGTAATTGTAGAAGAAGGTTTTAAGCTTACATTAGCATTAATTATAATATACATATTTAACATAAAAGATATATTTAATATCTTACTTGTTGGTATTGGTGTAGGATTAGGCTATCAATTTTCAGAAGACTATACATATATATTGGGAGCAATGATCGAGGGTAAAAATATTTTTTCAGAAGTACTTTCAAGATTTAGTTCAGCATTTGCCGGTCACTGGATATTTAATGCATTTTTAACTACAGGTGTAGGTTATTTAATTTTTTATAAAGAAAAAAGAAAAGAATATCTATCATATTTTTGGATAATATTGCCATTTTTACTTCACGCAATATGGAACAGCCCTTATGTAGAAAAATATCCAATGTTAATTTATATAATTATTCCAATAAGTTGGGCATTTTTATTTAAGCTTGTAAAAGATATTATAAATACCCGAAAAAACAATTATGGAAATATTTAAAAATAAAGAGCCGTTACTAAATAATTTTTTATTTAGTAACGGCTCTTTATTTTTTTAATTCCTTTTGATTTTTCACTTTTGAAATTGTCTTATTCTACTTTTTAATGTTCATGATCATGGTCATGATCATCTTTATGGTCGCCATCTGTTATTTCATCAAATCTGGTTGCTTTTTTTTTGATTAAATTTCATTTCTTTTAATTCTTTATTAAGCAGTTCTTCTTGAGCAGAGGCATCATCTTTTTTTAATTTTTCCTTAGTTATAATTACAGGTTTACCAATTTCATTTCCATCATTGTCAAGTTTACTAATGATAACTAATTCTACACTATCATCAGAATTTACATAATCTACAAACCCTTTTATAAATATATGATTATCTTCTATAGTTTTTGTGTTATTTATACATCTAGTAATCTTTACCTTTTTTTAAATCTAATATATCTGATGATATATTTGTTTTATAATCTTTTGAAGCTACAGCTAAGTTGATTATTGCTTCTTTACTTAAATTTCTACTTCTTCCATTTCCATTATTCAAATCAAACCACTGTATCTTATAAACATATTTTTTGTCATTTTCCATAGATGCTAAAGCAAATGAATTTTCATCAACAGCTGGATTTACAATCCGCAGTCCCCAAACTCATATTAATTACGTCAGCTTTTAACTTTATCGCATCATCTATCGTCTTTAACCCAATGTCTGTAAAAGTAGTAGGATATTGAATGTCATCCGAAAAAACTTTCAATGACAATATCTGAGCGTTTGGAGCAACCCCATATTTGTTATTTTTAGTATCATTTGCCCCTATTATCCCTGACACATGCATCCCGTGCATTGCACCATAGGAATCAAATAAATTTTTGTTGTTATCATAATAGTTATATCCATAAGGAATTTTTTCAGAATAAAAACTCCCCCTTTAAATTTTTTTATTTTATTAAATCATTTATATTTTATTTATTAAATCTTGCTTGACTCTTAGCATTTTCATCAAGTTTTAATGCACTATGATTGTAATCAATACCCGTATCGATTACAGCAACTACAGTCCCCTCACCTTTATAATTAACATTATCCCAAACTTGATTTGCTCCAATTATTTGTTGTGCATTTTTTAATAAAGGTCTATTGAACTCTTGAGAAATTTAAGACTATTTAAAACATTGTAGTAAATATTATATCCTTGAGCTTTTAACTTATTTTTTATAATATCAAAAGTATTTCCTTTATCATGATTTAATAATCCTTTAACATTTTCTAAAATGAAGTACTTAACATTTTTTTGCTTCATAATTTCTATTAAAGAATATATAATTTGTCCTCGCTCATCATTAAATCCTTCTCTTTTACCGACAATTGAAAATGTTTGACAAGGAAATCCTGCTATCATAAATTCAAAATCAGGCAAACTACCCATATCGATTTTAGTTAAATCTCCATAATTTCTATCATCACCAAAAAAAATATTATAAGTATTGGCAGTTTTTTCATCTATTTCACAATGCCCAACGCATTCTAATCCATTATTTTCTAATCCAATCCTTCCTCCACCAATTCCTGAACAAAAATCAAAAAATTTTAACATATAATATTCCTTCACTATTTCAAAACTAATTACTTTAACCATTATATAGTCTAAAGCTAAAAACACATTATAAATATTTGTATACAATACATGTTTATTTTTTTCATATCAACTATACAAATTTTCTATAAATTAATTTTTATATTATAATATTTTTTATTTCAATTAATTATCTCCCCCAGTGATATATATTGTAAAATACCATCTTCATAATCTTGACTCACTTCACCTTTTATCAACGGTAAAGCATATTCAATAATTTTTCTTTCAAGTTTCTCTTGAGTTTCAAACCATTCAGCAGGAACTATTTTTTCTTTATTTGCAATTATACCTGATTCAATATACTCATATCTAGGTTTATATTCTTCAGACAATTCTCTTATAATTACCGGAACCATATTTGTATTGTTTTTCGAGATTTCTAATGACTTATACCCTAAATTAAATGCTTCTTCTGAATCTGTCTTACTTATTAAATGGTTTACTCTTTGAACAATGCTTAACTCTACAGCTTTTGTTTTTATATCAAGTTGTTGATAAATATATTCTGAAAGTCTTCTAGACATTCCTGAAATTATCGGATGATTAAATCCTTCATCATAAGAACGTTCGATTTCTCTCTTAAAGTTATTTTTTGCATCAACAAAACCTTCAGATATAACTATAATTAAATTATCTTCTTTTTCATGTGCTTTTTTGATATCTTCAATTATTTGTTCTTTATTTATCTTCATTTCTGATAAATATACCAAGTTTACAATTTTTCTACGTCTATTATGATTTGCTAACAAAGAACTCGCAGCTAACCAACCAGCATTTCTCCCCATTATTTCAACTATTGTAACAGTTTTTTTCTTGTAAATATCTACGTCTTTTCTAATATCAACTATTGTATTCACTATAAATTTTGCAGCTGATCCAAATCCTGGTGAATGGTCCATTAACATTAAGTCATTATCTATTGTTTTTGGTGATCCACAGATATTAACCCAATTTATTCCTTTATATTTCATATATTTGTTCAATTTCAAAACTGTATCCATTGAATCATTACCACCAATATATACAAAAATAGATATATCATGTTTATTTAATTGATCAAAAATTTTAACATAAATTTCATCTTCCATATCATCAGGAAGTCTAAATCTACATGAACCCAATATTGAAGAAGGTCTTTTTTTTAGTCTTTCTTTTCCATTTACATTTTCAAATTTTTCTTTATTAAATTCAACTATATTATCATTTAATAAACCTTCTATACCATTTTTGCATCCAAATATTCTAAAATTATTATCAAATGCTGCCTGAATAACTCCCGAAAGTGAAGAATTAATTACACTTGTAGGTCCACCAGATTGTCCAACTAAACAATTCATCTTTACTCCTTAAATTTTAATCATTTTTAATTTTATCATAAAATATGTTTATGTGTTGAATAAAATTAAATGATACAACATATAGTATTTCATATTTTTAATTATCCACTTATAGTTGAAAATATTTTACATAAGATATATAATTTTAACATTAATTAAAGATTAAAGAGGTTACTATGGGAGGAGACAAATACGTGATAGTTTTAGCTGGAATGATTGGAGCTGGAAAAACAACATATACTAAATATATTTCTGAGCATTTTGGTAGTGATGCATTTTATGAAAGTGTTTCTGATAATCCGATTTTAGAAAAATTTTATGATGATAAGGAAAGATGGGGGTTTGCTCTTCAAATTCATTTTTTAAATACAAGATTTAAGAGTATTAAAGAAGCATTATTACACAAGAATAATGTACTTGATAGATCAATTTATGAAGATTCCTTATTTACTCAAATTAATTTTGAGCAAGGAAATATTACAGAAGACGAAATGAATATATACAATTCATTACTTAATAATATGATGGAAGAAATTGACGGAATGCCTAAAAAATCTCCTGATCTTCTAATTTATTTAAGAGGATCATTTGAAAAGCACATACAACATATAAAAAAAAGAGGTAGAGATTACGAACAAGAAGAGAAACAAGTCGAATATTTTAAGCTTTTACATAGCAGATATGACAAATGGTTTAATGAATATGATAAGAGTCCAACACTTATATTTTCAATTGATGAATTAAGCATTGAAGATCCAAAAGACAGAAAATTTATTTTAGAAACAATTGAAAAAAAATTAAAAGAAATTAGAGGATAATTTTATCTCCAATAAAGGTGAAATAAATCAAATATGAGAAATAGTGAAGATGAACTTTTAGAAAAATATAATAAAACAAAAGAAAATTTAGAAAAAAACAAACAAAAAATAAAACAAATAAAAGAACAAACCAAGTTTACAAAAGAAGAGTATATAGATATTATTAATAAAATAAAAAATTCAGATGTATCTAATAACTCAGAGTTATACAAAATTAAAATTTATCATTATAATAAAAAAATAAATATTTTAACTGAAATATTTAATGCAATAACACATGGTATTGGTGTGTTTTTAGGTGTAATAGGATTGTTACTACTTTTAATAAAAGCAAATACCTCGACTCAATATATTGCCTATAGTATATATGGATCATCAATAATTCTACTGTTTTTAGCATCTACTTTATACCACAGTTTAAGTTTTACAAAAGCAAAAAAAGTTTTCAGAATAATTGATCATTCTTCAATATTTTTATTAATTGCAGGAACATATACACCTTATCTATTGTTAAGTTTAAGTAGAAATGGCTTATTATATTTTGCAATAATATGGTCTATAGCTTTAATAGGCATAACAATAAAATCTACTATGTTCGATAAATCGAGCAAGATTGGACTAATTTTATACATTGCAATGGGGTGGATAAGTGTACTAATGATAAATGATTTAATTAAATCTATAAACATCATGGGAATTTTTTTACTTGCCTTAGGTGGCTTAACTTATACTTTTGGTGTTTACTTTTATAATAAAAAAGACATGATATTTTCTCATGTAATATGGCACTTATTTGTGCTAGGTGGGGCAATATTAATGTTTATGTCAATTTATATATATGTTTAAATATAAAAATAATCCCTAGATTTATCAAGTTTTTCAAAACTTAAGTAAATTCTAGGGATATTTTTATGCTAATAAATCTCTATATTCTTCATTTTTATCAAATTCTCTCTTAACAAAAGAACAAATTGGATGTATCTTAGCTCTTTCTTTTCTTGCATTTTCAACAAGGCATTCTACTAATTTTGAAGCTATTCCTTGTCCACCATATTCTTTTTCTACACCTGTGTGGTTTGCCATCCATTCTCCGTTTAATTCATTATATGTGCAAACACCTACTAATTTATCTCCATCATAAGCGGCTGATCTTTTATTTTCTTTTTCAAATACTATTTTAATCATAAAAACCTCTTTTCCTTTGTTATATGATTATTATACCCAAAATTTTTAAATATATTCTTTAATATGAGATTTGTCAGTTTTCCCATCTGATTCTATCAATACTTGTTTTGAATTTCCATTGTTTTTTAATTTTCCATTTAGTATAAATTCATCTACATTACCACCGTTGATATGATCAATTTACAACATCTTCCCAAAATGTTTCATATCGCCTTCTACTACAAGTTTTTTTATTGTTCCACCAGATAAAACGCTGATACCATCAGCTTTAAAGTTCATAATCACTCCTTTAACTAAAGTTTGTCCCGCTGAACCATATGTTTTAATATCTTTTTTAATAGTTATATTTCCCACAGGTTTACTAAATTGCATACCTATTGATCCATCTCCTAAAGTTTCAATAGAATCGAAAACAGCTTCTTTTATCGTTCCATCATATTGATTGAATCCTCTAGCTCCCAATCCAAATGTTTTAATAGGTTTTTGTGTTTCAAAATAATCTACTATACCAAAGTTTACAAATCCTATACCACTAGCTCCGTATAAAAAAAGAATTTATTGATTAAAATTCACAATAAATTCTCTTAATAATGTGTATAAAAAATTGTCATTTTAATCTACGACAAACATACCCACGTTTTTTTATTTATAACTTTTATTTTTCAAAAATTGACTCAACAACTTCTAATTTTTTATTATCAAAGTCTACTTCTACTTCACATCCTAGAGGAATTATACATCTTGGATATGAATGTCCAAAGTTTACATTGTATAAAATTGGAGTTTTCAGATCTGAAAACACCCTATTATATACTTCTTTATATTCTTCATAATATGTTTCATCAACAGGTTTTCCAACGATTACAGCTTTAACAGATTCTAAAATCCCCCTATTTTTAAACTCTTTAAGAATGTTTTCTAATTTTTCTGGGTGCATTTTTTCACCACTTGTTTCTATAAACAGAACTTTTTCTTTCCATTCTTCAAGCGTAGGTAAAACTGCATATTTTTCAACTACTTGTGAAACTCCTCTTCCTATAAAGTCTAACAGAGCATCTCCAATTGTGTCTAAACAGCCACCATATAATTTTCCTGTAACCTTACCTTTTCCATTATTTAAAACCTCAAAACCATGCGTTTCCTGTCTTCTTGGTCTTTCAACTCCTAATTGATCAGGACCATAGCTATCTCTATCTAAATACCATGTATCAGCAATTTCAATTTCAAACCCATCATTTTCTTCAAAATATAAATCAAAATATTTTCTTGTATATGGTAAAATATCATCTTCTAATTCTGCAATATCTACTAAATATGCAGGCCCATAAAATGTATTTAATCCTAATTTTTGAAACATTAAATGATTCATAGTCGTATCGGAGAAACCTGTAAATAGTTTGGGTTTTTCCTTTACTAATCTAATAAATTCTTCATCTTCTAATAAAAACTCATATGTCCTATATGTGTCAAGTCCACCTATAGCAGTCATAATGGCTTTAATGGAGTCATCCTTAAATGCAGTCTTTAAGTCTTCAGCCCTAGCTTGTGGATTTTCATCCAAATATTTTATTCCCTTTTTAGAATTCGGCATATAAACAACTTCCAAACCATATTGCTCTTCCAATCTTTTTTTAGCCAAATCTCTTTGATGCTTTGTAAAATCCTCACCTAAAATTCCTAATGATAGACTTACAATAGCAATTTTATCGCCTCTTTTTAATTTTTTCGGTTTAATCATTTTAATTTATCAGAATTATATTAAATTCTACACTCCTTCGCTAATTAAATTTTTATTTTTAACTATTTAAATCAAATTATAATTTATAATAGTAAAAATAAATTAAAAATTTATATACTCAATTTTTTTATTCGCTTAAATAAAACAAAAGTAATTATAATTTCCACTAAAACAAATATTAAAAATAATATTTGCACCATTAGATGCTGTTTACTTATACCACTTAAAAGCACATAATCCCAAGTCGCATGATAAATTACAATCAATAATATATTTTTAGTGTATTTATAAACTGTTGCAAAAAATAATCCTGCAACAAAAGTGGAAATTAATTGTGATAAAACTTGATTAAATGCAAGTCCTCCCAATATATTAACTGCATGCAATAATGAAAAAGCTGATGCTGATATTATCAAGGCTTTTGTAAACCCTTTTTCTTTATGTAAATTAGTAAACACAACTCCCCTATATATAAGTTCTTCACTTATGCCTACAAGTATATCTCCAATCAAAGGTACAAAAAATGAAGTTGAAAAACTAAATTTTTTATAAATTGTAAAAATACCTATAGATAGCAACGCAGCAAATAGACAATTAAAAATAATACAATTTGACTTGTCGGTATCAATATCTGCTCTATATTTGTTATAAATTATTAAAGAAAATATAGTCAAAACAGATAAAAATGGCAATATCATCTTGATAAAGTTTGGATTACTATATTCTACACGATAAACATGTTTTGATACGAAAATACCAAGTGCCATGATAAATGTATAAATTAATAATATTTTATAAACTTTTTTCATAATTTTATATTAAGTTAATCCTTAACCCTCCTTCTTTTATATTGAATTATACCATATTTTCACCATTTAGGCATATTAAATTATCCTGCTATATAAACTATATATCGTGTTTAAATATAAAAACAGTACTATATATTGTATTTAAATCTTGAAATATAACTTTATATAGTATATAATCAGAAATAAATATTTGGAGGATATATGTATATAATAGTAGATTCAATCACCGGCAATTCAATAAAATTCGCAATTAAAACAGGATACACATACATGAAAGTCAAGGATAGAAAAAATATAAAAGAAGGAGATAAGTTTTTACTAATTACAAGATGTCAAAATTTTGGTGAAATTCCGATGAATACACAACTTCTTTTAGATAAATATCATTCCCAATGCATTGGAGTAGTGGTTTCCGGAAACAGGAATTGGGGAAAACATTTTGGCGTGTCCGGAGATCTGATTGAAAAACAATATAATATAAAGTGTATATTAAAATTTGAAGGCACAGGTTATCCTCACGAAGTTGAAATTGTAAAAAAATTTATTGAACAATATGAAAGGGAGCATAATGATTAACGAAAATACAAATATTTCACCATGGATATTACTTAATAATCAAGTGGTAGATGGTGATGGAAATATAAAAGATTTAAGTAAGGATAAAGAAGCTGCACGTTCTTACTTTTTAAATGAAGTAAATAAAAAAACTAGATTTTTTCACTCTTTAGAAGAAAAAATTGAGTATCTTACAGAAAATGATTATATTGAAAAAGAGTTTTTAGAAAAATATTCAACTGAAGAAATTAAGCAAGTTTTTGAATATGCATATTCCAAAAAATTTAGATTTCCAACATATATGGGAGCATTTAAATTTTATAATGACTATGCGCTAAAATCTAAAGATCATGCTGAAATTTTAGAAAGATATGAAGATAGACTTTCATTTATAGCACTTTATCACGCGGATGGAAATATAGAGAAAGCTATGGAATTAATAAAAAGATTAATTGCTCAAGATTTCACTCCTGCAACTCCTACATTGTTAAATACAGCAAAAAAACACAGAGGAGAATTTGTTTCTTGCTTTTTATTAGAAATAAACGACTCTCTTAATGATATCGCTAGAGCCTCTGAATTCGCAATGCAATTATCAAAAATTGGCGGTGGTGTTTCTCTACATTTATCCAATTTAAGAGCAAAAGGAGAATCAATAAAAGGACATCCAAATGCTGCAAAAGGTGTAGTTGGTGTAGCAAAATTATTAGATAATGCTTTTAGATATGCTGATCAAATGGGACAAAGACAAGGTGCAGGTGCTGCCTATCTTAATATTTTCCATGCAGATATTGAAGATTTTATTTATACAAAAAAATTAAATGCAGATGATGATATAAGACTTAAAACTCTTTCTTTAGGGGTAGTAATCCCTGATAAATTTTTAGAACTTGCTAAAGAAGATAAGGATATGTACCTATTTTATCCAAAAACTGTTTATGATGAGTATAAAATTCCATTTGGAGATTTAGCTATTCATATCGATAAATATTATGACGAAATGATAGAAAATCCAAAAATTAGAAAGAAAAAAGCAAATCCAAGAAAATTATTAGAAATGATTGCTCAAGTACAGGGAGAATCTGGATATCCTTACATCATGTATGCTGATAATGTTAATAATACAAACCCACTAAATAGAGATATAAAATTCTCTAATTTATGTACGGAAATTTTACAACCTTCAGTAGTTTCAACATATGCAGATTATGACAAAAGAGAATTAGATGAAATAGGACAAGATATTTCCTGTAATCTTGCGAGTGGACATATGACTAATATGATGAATAATAAATCAATTAAAGAAACTGTTTTTGCAGCAATGGATATTATGAATTCAGTAAGCGAAAAAACTAATTTATCATATATTCCAAGCATAGCTAAAGGAAATAATTTAATGAGATCTGTAGGTTTTGGTATCATGGGACATCATGGATATATTGCCGAAAAACAAATCTATTTTGGATCAAAAGAAGATTTAGAATTAGTCGATGTATTCTTTAACATTGTAAATTACTGGTCTTTAGTTCATTCTATGAATAAAGCAAAAGAAACTGGATTAAAATTTGATAAATTTGAAGACAGTGACTATGCTTCAGGAAAATACTTTGAAAACAGAGGTGAAATTTTACCAAATACTGAAAAGGTAAAAGAGCTGTTTGAAGGAATTTACATTCCTACTAATGAAGACTGGAAAGCACTTAAAGAAGATGTAATTAAATATGGATTGTACAATTCCAACAGACTTGCAGTAGCTCCAAATGGAAGCTCTGGCTATGTAATGAGTGCAACTCCTTCTATCACACCAATTAAACAATTAATAGAAGAAAGAACTTATGGAAATTCAAAGTCCTACTTCCCTGCTCCAGCACTAGATAAATCATTACACTACTATACAACAGCATATGAAATGAATAAATACAAAATCATTGATGTAATAGCAACTGCTCAAAAACATGTTGATCAAGGGATTTCATTTGAATTATGTATAACAAGTGATTTAACAACTAGAGATTTACAAAGATTTTATCTATATGCACATTATCAAGGAATTAAGACACTTTATTACACAAGAACTCAAAAACTAAAAGTAACAGAATGTGAAGCTTGTTCAATTTAAGGAGATAATTATGACACATATTTACACAGGTGCAAACTGGAATAACAATGATGACGAATTTACACAGCTATTTTATCAACAAAATTTATCACAATTTTGGAGACCTGAGGACATTTCCCTACAATCCGACTTAAATGTATGGAATACTCTTCCAGATCATGTCAAAAAGGCATATGTTAGAAATTTACAAGTTTTGACATTTTTAGATACTTATCAAGGTGATATTGGAATGCCAGTCGTTTCTCGTTCATTAGATGAAGATCAACACCAAAGAAAAGCTATTATAAACTTCATGGCTGCAATGGAAAATGCTGTTCATGCAAAGTCATATTCAAATATTTTTATGACATATTTAAATGGTACAGAAATAGATGATTTATTCAAATGGGGTGAAAATAACAAGGAACTTCAAGCGTTTCTAAACTTAATAGTCGGACAATATAAAGAACTAGATAAATTAACTTATGAAAAAAACTATGGATTGAAAAAAATAGATCCATTAAAATTTAAAATCGCTCAATATAAAGCTTGTGTTGCATCTACATTTTTAGAAACATATTTATTCTATTCAGGATTTTACTATCCTCTATACTTCTACGGACAAGGTAAATTAATGCAAGCGGGAGAAATTATAAATTTAATTTTAAGAGATGAATCCATACACGGTGTTTATATCGGAAGAATTGCCATAGAACTATATGAAGAATTTGATGAAAAATTACAAAAAAAATTACATTCTTGGGCAATGGATTTAATGAGCAAACTTTATGGACATCAATTAACACTAATTGAAGATATATATGATGAAGTAGATCTCTCACATGATGTTAAGGTATTTGTCCGTTACAATGCAAACAAAGCCCTAATGAACATCGGATTTGATCCATATTTTGAATATGAAGAGGTAAATCCCGTTGTATTAAACGGTCTTAATACCGAAACTAAAACTATGGATAATTTTTCAATGAAGGGGAATGGTTATCAAAAAATGGTTACTGAGTCAATTAAGAATGAAGATTTTGAATTTAAGAGACCAAAAATTAAATAATAACAAAATAGTTATATTTTATAAACTACTTAAAAACACTAAAATTGTGGGGATTTAATTTGTTCATTAAATCCCCACAATTGATTTATATAATATACTAGATTATAATATTTATAACATAATTAAAGGAGGTTTGATGAAAAAGATAATATTAAGTGCTGATTCTACCTGTGATTTATCATCTGATTTATTAGAAAAATATAACATTAATACATTGCCATTATACATTAATTTAGATGATAAAGAATACAAGGATATGATAGACATAAATCCGGATTTTATATATGAATACTACGAAAATAATAAAGTTTTACCTAAAACAGCAGCTCCAAGTATTGGAGATTATCTAAAACATTTTGGAAAATGGGATTCAAGCGAATATGACATTATCCATATAAGTATTGGATCTGGTATTTCCGCTTCATATCAAAATGCATCTTTGGCAGCAAATGAATTAGATAATGTAAATATAATTGACTCAAAATCACTTTCTACAGGCTCAGGAGCTTTATTAATTGAAGCATTTGAAATGATTAATGATGGTAAATCTAAAGACGAAATTATAAAAAATATAGAAGCTTTAAGAGAAAAATTAGATGTAAGTTTTGTTATTGATTCTCTAACTTATTTAAGAGAAGGCGGAAGATTATCTGCTTTACAAGCTTTTGGTGCTAATTTACTAAATATTAAACCAAGTATATTTGTTTCATCAGAAAAAAATGGACAAATGGATGTGGGAAACAAATATAGAGGTAATATTAGCAAAGTTTTTTCTAAATTTTTTAAGGATAAATTATACAATAGAGATGACATAGATTTAAGAAGAATATATCTTACTCATTCAGGTGCCGATGAATCTGACATTGAACTTGCTAAAAACACTATACTATCTCTAAATAATTTTGAAGAAGTAATTATAAATAAAACAAGTTGTACGATATCTTCACATTGTGGAAGAAATACTTTTGGGATAATTTTCTTAAAGAAATAGGTTAAAATTCACTAAAAAATTATAATTAATAAAAATCCCAACCTTTTTATCTTTTATAGACAAAAAGGTTGGGATTTTTTTAATATATAATAATATAAAAGGCTGGAAGCCTTATTAATTCTTCTAACCTTCAATATTCATATCTATAAAATTTACTATCTCTCAAAAACTACTTTCCCGTCTTTGAATTCTTTTATCATTGCTTGGCTATAAACTTCATATCCTTTTTCTCTATAAAGTTTACCACCTTCTTGGAATGATTTTTCTATCGCTATCCCTATACCTTCAATTTTAGATCCTGATTGATCACATAAGTCTATTAATCCACCTAAAGCTTTCCCATTTGCTAGAAAATCATCGATTATCAAAACATTATCATTTTCTGTTAAATATTTTTTTTCAACTCTTATTTCGTATTCTCTATCCTTAGTAAATGAATACACTGTACTTTTCCAAGCATCATCCACTAAAGTTTTTGAAGCGATTTTTTTCGCAAATACCATTGGAACTTTGAAAAAAAATGCTGTTGTAAGTGCTATTCCTATTCCTGAAACTTCAAGAGTTAAAACTTTTGTAATTTTTTTATACTTAAACTTTTCATAAAAATCTTCTCCCATCTTCATGAATAAGTTTGGATCTACTTGATGATTTAAAAAATTATCAACTTTTAAAATATTTCCTGATAAAACTCTTCCATGTTTTTCAATCATTTCTTCTAACAATTTCATTATTATTCCTTCTTTCTATCCTTTAATATAATATTTAATATAAGCGCAACTAGTGTACCCGTTGAAATCCCTGAAGATAAAATCATTTTCAATGCTTCTGGTAATCCATTTAGAATTTCGGGTTTTACTGTTACACCAATTCCTAGTGCGAATGCTACTGAAATTATAAGCAACTCTCTATCTCCTAGTTTAATAGTAGATAATGTCTTTACCCCTTGTGCTGCAACTAGTCCAAACATTATGATGCCCACTCCACCTAAAACTGGTTGAGGCATTACTGAAATTAATGCACTTAATTTTGGAAATACACCTAATAATGTCAAGATTATACCTGCGATAATCATAACATATCTACTTGCAACTTTTGTTAATGTGATTAATCCAACATTTTGTGAAAATGATGTATTTGGACCTGCTCCAAATAATCCTGAAATCATTGACCCTATACCATCTGCTAAAACTCCATTTGCAACTCTATCACTTGAAAGTTTTACTTTTGACGCTTCCCCTATCGCCATCATAATACCTGTTGTACCAATTGTAGAAACAACAAATGCTGGTACAAATGATAATGTTGATGATAAATCAAATTTTATTCCGTTTCCTAAAATATTTGGAATTGCAATCCATGATGCATCAGCAACCGGCTTTAAATCTACCATATTTAACGGTAAGCAAATTAAATAACCAAATACCATTCCTATAAATACGGCTGCGGATGACCAAATTCCTTTTCCATAATGGTTTAAAAATATAGTAAATATCATAATTACAAATGCAACACCTAAATTTCGCAATGATCCATATGTAGCTGATCCTACTCCTCCAGCTGCCCAATCAACACTAACTGGCAATAGTGTTATTCCGATAAGTGATACAACTGTTCCTGTAATTAATGGTGGGAAAAATTTGATAATTTTCTTTATAAATCTACTTAAAATAATTTCAACGAATGATCCTGTAATTGTAGCTCCTATAATTCCTGCTATACCAAATTTAGCCCCAACACTTATAGATGGGTTTACAAATGTAAAGTCTGTACCCATCATACCTGACACTCTTGAACCAATTTTCCATACTCCTTTTGACTGCAAAATAGTTGTCAATCCTGATGCGAATATTGTTGCTGAAACCATAACCGAAGTTGTGGCAACATCAAATTTTAATGCTGAACAAACAACTAATGGCACAGCAATTATTCCTGCGAATGCAGCTAAAATGTGTTGCAAAGCAAGTATAATACTTACTCCCATAGGTGGTTTAGAATCGATTGAATAAATTAATTCATCTTCATTCTTACTATTTAATTGTTCTTTCATATAATTCCTCCAAAAAATATTTAAAAACAAAAAAGATTTTCTCACGTTTTGAGTTAGAAAATCTTTAAAATGTCAATTCTAACTCATAGACTATAATTATAGGTTATAGGTAGATACGCCCTACCATATTAAGGGCTTATATGAGTTTAATATTCTTTTTTGTAATTATTTCTACTATGATAACACAGTAATTTTATGTTTTCAATATTTTTAATGATTTTTGATAAATTTTGTTGATAATTCTAGCATTTGAACTGTTGCATCATAATAATCTGCCATCAAATTGTAAATGCCATCTTCTGACAAAACACCTCTATTTAAGTCATCAGGAATTAATCCCGATTCATCATCTAATAAATCTTGATGTCTTTGATCACTATAATAATATTCATTTAGTTCACTATAGTTTTCAAAGTTTTCTTCTAAGTAGGTTAAAATTTCCTTTAATTGACTTAATTTTTCTTCATGTTCATTTAATATATTTTCCATTTTTGTGATGTATTCGTATTTCATATTATCCACTCTTTATTCTTTAATTTCCGCACTTCTTAGATATAGGAAAAATGTACCGCACAGTATATACAATAATCCAAAGACTATATATTCATGCTCTAAAGTCTCAGTTATATAATACCCTAAAAATCCTCCAAGTATAAATGCACATATTGACTTTATATAAAATAACATATATCTAAATTGTTTTTTTTCTCCCTTTATATATTGCCCAAAAGAAAATCCCGCATCAGTGATATATCCAGTAATATGGCTTGTTCTTACAGTTACTCCCTTGTAATTAATAAACAATCCATTTTGTAATCCCATCCAAAACGTTATTAAATACAGTGCCTTAAATCCTATATTGATATATTGTAATAATATCAATACAATTCCTCCTGAAATAAGTATCCAAGCATATCTTCGCTTTGGCAATTTTACTTTTTTATGAAATAACATTCCAGATATTGTAGCTCCTATAAAGAAGAAAATTATCAATGAAAAAAATCGATATGATGGTATATTTCCTTGAAAATTACTTAATGCCACCCAACTTCCATTTCCCGTATGATGTGTAACAGTAGCTCCAAATGTCTTTATGGCATATACATTCATAATCCCCGAAAGTAAAGTAATCCAATATATCCAAAGTTTAAATTTTGTATGTGACTTACTAATTATTTCTCTTTCTAAAGTTGTTTGTTCTTTTTTCATAAACGCTCCAAATAAAAAAGTTAGATTACATAATCTAACTCTCTTTATTCTTTTAAATTAACTAGTCTTTGTAAAGTACATCTTTGTTATTTAACCATGCATATCCAAATCCTAAAATTAGTCCACCACCAACGAAGTTTCCTAAAAATGCGAATGTCCATTGTCTTATTACATTAATTACATTTAATCCAACTACATTCTTACCATATTCTGAAAATCCTACTAGTGAGAATGATCCAAAGTTAGCAATCACGTGATCTAATCCTAAATATACAAACATGAATATTGCTGACAAGATAATTCCTACTTTTGCATTTTCATCTTTTACTAGCATGAATGCTATAATAGCAATATTTACAAATACATTTGCCAATATACCACCACTCATAATTTCTGAACTGCTATGTGATAATTTTCCTTGTACAATTTGAACTAACATACTTGAATCTTTTAATGAATGTAGCACTGATGTATTACTTACCAATATACCTATAGCAACCGCTCCAACTAAATTGAAAAATGTACATACAAGTAAAATCTTTAAAGCACTACCTAATTTTATTTTTTTCAAATATGCACCTGCAGTTAAATACATCATATTTGATGTAGCTAATTCTGCATTTAAGAATAATATATAAATAAGTCCCCATGAAAATAAAAATGCATACATGAATTTCCCGATATTTGGATGAATTGTATTTAAATAATCTGCAGCTACAACCCCTGCTAATGTTGTCATTGCAAGTGATCCACCTGCAAAAATTGATCTTAAAGCATATCTAGCAACACTTTTTTCAACTAAATCAACTTTTTTATTGCAATTATAAGTAATCTTTTCTATAAATAATGACTCTTTCATTTAATCTCCTATTTATTAGTTATTTTTTTGACTATTATAGTTTATCATCTTTAATAAATTTTGTAAATAAGACTTTATATTTATCTCTTATTTATATTATAATAATAAATGGAGTAATTTTATGAAATATGATGAAATAAATATTTCACTAATGGGTACCAAAATTCATGTGAAAATTTTACATGAAAATCCCAGTGAAATCTTAACACAATGTAATAAAATGTTAAATGAATTTAATGAAAGATATACCATTTACAATAATAATTCAGAATTAATGAATGTAAACTTAAATGCTCACATTCATCCTATAAAAGTTAAAGAGGACTTATTTGAATTAATAAAATTGTGCAAAATACATAGCGTAGACGAAAATAGCAATTTAAATATTTGTATTGGTCCAATTGTTAAATTATGGAACATCGGATTTGACAACGCAAAAATTCCTTCAAAAGAAGAATTGGATGAAAAATTAAAACTTGTAAATCCTAATGATTTAATTCTAGATGAAGAAAACAAGACAATATTTTTCAATAAAGAAGGAATGGAGATTGATTTAGGAGCTGTTGCTAAAGGATATTTTGCAGATAAAATTTTAGATTACCTAAAATCTGAAAATGTGTTATCAGCCATCATAGACCTTGGCGGTAACATTCTAACTCATGGATTCAATTTGGAAAGTCCAGATATAAACTGGAAAATCGGATTACAAGATGCCGACTTACCTCGTGGTAATCATCTTATGATGCTTGAAATCAATGATTTATCAATTGTTACATCAGGAATATATGAGAGAAAATTAGTTATAAACGGAAAGAATTACCATCATATTTTTGATTCAAAAACAGGATATCCTATTGAAACAGATATGACTAGTATTTCGATAATTTCAAAAAAGTCGGTCGACTGTGAAATTTGGTCATCCAAACTTTTCGGAAAGTCTTTTGATGAAATAGAAAAAATTTGTTTATCAGAAAAACATATAGAAGCAATCGCTCAATATAAAAATAGTGAAATTAAGTTTACCAAAGGCATACATAAATACATTTTGGGGAGGAAATAATGATTAAGCTTGTAGGAATTGTTGGTACAAATAATCAAGATTCAACAAATAGAAAACTTTTAGAATATATACAAACTCAATTTTTTTACAAAGTAGATGTGGAATTGATTGAAATTAAGGATGTTCCTTTGATTGATTATAGGGAAGGAAATGACATTCCTGCTGTAGTAATGAATATATCAAATAAAATCGAAAATGCTGATGGTGTAATAATTGCAACACCTGAATATGACCACTCACCTACAGCTGCTTTACTAAACCTATTGTCATGGTTATCATATAAAATTCATCCTTTATATAAAAAACCGGTAATGATAGTTGGTGCATCTTACGGAGCACTTGGATCATCAAGAGCTCAATACATGTTAAGACAAATCTTGAAATCTCCAGAACTTGCAGCTAGAGTGTTAAGTTCTGAATATTTGCTTCCATATTCTAGAAAAGCATTTGATGAAATGGGAGATTTAAGAGGTAGAGAAAAAATTCAAGAAATGGAAAATATTTTTGAAGAATTTTTAGCATTTGTTGATTTCGTTAATAAATCAAATGCTGAAAATCTAATCGATATTCACGATTTTGACAACTTCAAATGGGATTCAATTAAGGAGGAGGAAAAATAATGAAATTTGTAGGAATTGCCGGATCAATTTCGGATAAATCATATAATAGAATGCTTTTAGATTATGCAAAATTCATTTTCAATGACGTGGTAGAAATTGAAATTTTGGACATAAAAGATATTCCATTATTTAACCAAGACTTAAATCAAGAAGACTATCCAAAAATCCAAGAATTAGCTGATAAAATCGAAGCTTCTGATGGTGTAATTATGGTAACACCTGAGCACAACTACACAATAACAGCATTATTAAAGAGCATTATTGAATGGTTTTCCTTCAAGGTTCATCCTTTAAGAAATAAACCAGTTATGATTTTAGGTGCTTCTTATACTGAACAAGGCACTTCAAGAGCCCAACTACACTTAAGACAAATCTTAGATTCTCCAGGAGTTGACGCATTTGTAATGCCAGGGAATGAATTCTTATTATCAAATGTTAGAGAAAAATTTGATGAAGATGGCACACTTATTCACGAACAAACTGCAGACTACTTAGAACACTGTCTTCTAAGATTTATGAAATATGCAGAACTAATAAAAAACCTAGATATCGACAATATAGAAAGTAAATTTACTTTAACTCTTAAAGCCGGCGGATATGTAAATATAGATGATCCATATTCAGATGGTACAGCTGGGGCTTCAGAGTATTAAAATAAAAAATAAAGAGATTCCACTTACGGCACTAGTCCTCGGAGCTTGAACTTAACTCCATAATATTGATTTTGATTTTTCAACTTTTTAAGGAGGTCAGTTAAACTGTCGCTCCTGCGGACTAGTGCAGCTAGTGGGATTCTTTTATTTCTTAAATTTATACACTTCATCAAACATTCTTAAATATTCTTCATCATTATTATGAGTAACTATTATTATGGTCTTATTAGTTTTCAATAATAATTTCGTCAATTCTATTTCACTATTTTTATCAATATTTGCAAAAAATTCATCTAAAATTATTATTGGCTTATAGGAATTTATCGCTCTAGCAATATTCACTCTAGCTTTTTCTCCCATACTCAATCCATTTATATCTTTAGATTTTAAACTTTCAATGATTTGTAAACTTTCAAAATTAAGTTCATTATTCGGATTTGAAATTTTAATATTTTCCAAAGCACTATCATTTAATACAAATAAATTTGATAGATACATTAAAATGTCGTTTGTATTTATGGTATTTATATCAATTCCATCTATAAAAATTTGATTGTCACTATTATTAAGTTTTTTAGATAATAGCTTCATTACAGTAGATTTTCCACTACCATTTTCACCGATAATTGCATATTTTTTTCCTTTTGAAAATGTTATATTAATACCATTCATACTAAAATCATTAATTGAATAGCTTAAATTTTTCAATTCTATTTTTTCAAAATTGACAATTTTTTCTTTTAGTAAATCTTCATTCTTGTCTTCAAGATAAAAATCCAGTTTATCGATGATTTTTGAAGATGATTTTATGGTAATAATCAAATAAATCATATCTCTTATAGGAATTGCAACTAAATCAACAAATCCGATAAGTGCTATGAATGAGCCTATTTCCATCATTCCCATTGATACGATTACAATACCAATTATAAATGTAACTATGTTGATAAAATAAAGCGAACCGCCTGAAAAAATATTTGTAAATGAAATATATTTCACTAAATCATACACACTCATTTCATGTTCAACATTATATTTATCAAATTTTTTCACGAATTCTTCACTTGTGTTATAGTCAAAAATTTCCTTGCCTTCCATTAAATTTTCAAATATAGATACAAATTCAGCATTTTTATCACTTTCAGCCCTTCTCTTGTCTTTCATCTTTTCCCCAACGATTTTAGGAATGAAAAATGAAATTGCTGAGCTTATAATAATTGCAATTGTTAAAATCCAACTTAAATAAAACATGTACGCTATGTAAACTAAAAATGAAATAATACTAATATATAGGGAAATGTAGCAATAAATGTAATTTTCATAAATTGTTTCAGTATCTCTAATTATGGAATTTATAATATCTCCAGTAGTTTTTTGATTTAACTTTTTCGCATTCATTTTGGTAATGGATTCAAATACTTTTCCTTTAATATCTATGGAATACTTAGCTCCAAACCATCCAATGCTTATTTTCTTCTTGTATTCAAAAAGTAAGAATAATAATATTGAAAGTATGTACAATGTCCCATATCCAAGCGCTGTTTGTAAATTCAAATTTTTATAATTATCAATTACTAATTTAGTGCAAATCGGGATTAAAGAAATAAACAATATACTCAAAAATGTGTACAAAACAATCTTAAATACTGATTTTTTATTATTCGATATGTAATTTTTTATATTCATATTTAATCCTTTTATTGTTATTTTTTCTTTATATATTTTATATTAAAGTTAATTAAAAATAAAGAGTTTCCACTTACGGCACTAGTCCTCGGAGCTTGAACTAACCTCCTTAAAGTTGATTTTAATTTTCAACTTTAAGGAGGTCAGTTCAACTTTCGCTCTTGCGGAGGTGCATAAGTGGAACCCTTTATTTTTTTATGTATAAAAGTATGAATTATCTCAATTAAAAGAAAATTCAAAAAGAGATAATAAAATTTTTGCTAAAAATGTCCGCAAAAATTCGATTTTAAAATAAGCGATAACAAAATTTCAATGTAAAATTATCTCAAAATAGAAAATTTCTAAAATGCGATAAAAATCAAACCGAAAAAATTACCCACAAAATTAAAATATTAAAATAAGCGATAATTTTTCAATAAAAAATAGTACCCACAATAATTAAAAATAAAAAAATGAGATAAAAAAATAAAGAATCCCACGCAGGCACCTCCGCAGCTCCATCAGAGCGAGGACTAGTGCCGTCAGTGGGATTCCTTTATTTTTTTATTTTAACAACAATGTTTTGATTATCTTTTATTTTCAATTCATTTTCATTTTGAGATAAAATATTATCTGAATTTTCAAAATTTTCTACAACTAAATCAAAGTCTTCTTCTGATACTTTAATTGTAAACTCCTTCAAGCCCATGTCATCTTCATTTCTTAATTCCATTCCTCTTGAGTTCCAAATATTTAATGCTATATCGTGATGATATTCTCCAGATGCCATAAATACAGCTTGTTTAGGAAATTCAAACTTTTTATCAAATCCTAATTTTTCTAAGTAAAAACTTGATGTATCATCTAAATCTCTGATTGATAAGTGCATATGTCCTATTTTAGTCCCTACTGAAATCTTTTGTGGTAAATCGATTGTTTTTTTTGATAATAATCCCCTGAGATCTAAAGGTTCTGTAGCTCCTACTATTTCACCATTTTCTCTTATATCCCATTCATATTTTGGCTTATCTACATAAATTTCTATACCATTTCCTTCTGGGTCATTTAAATATAATGCTTCGCTATATCCATGATCGGCAGCTCCGTAGATTTCAACATTATTACTTAAAAGAGAAAATAATTCATTAGACAATGATTCTCTATTTGGCACTAAATATGCAATATGATAGAGTCCTGTTACATTTTTATTTAAATTCCCTTCTTTTTTTATTAATTTTAAAAATGCATTATTTTCCACACCTAAAATAGCGTATTTGTCAGTTTTTTCAATAATGCTAAATCCAATGCTTTTATTATAATAATTTACCATCTCATCTAAATTTTGTACGTTCAGTACAGCCTGTGTAATTTCAATTCTATTTTTTAATTTATTCATTATTACTCCCTTTTTATTTATAGAGTATAATATACCCCGTAGGAGTAATTAGAAACATCACAAATATTATAAATAAAAAATCCCACGCAGGCACCTCCGCAGGAGATTTTGCTCCGAGGACTAGTTCCGTCATTAGGAATGCTTTATTTTACTTTATTTTATCTTTTTTATAATTATCTTTTCAATCCTATTTCCATCAACTTCTTTTACTGTAAATCTTAAGTTTTCAAAAATGAATGAGTCTCCAAAATGCGGCATTTTATCTAACATTTCTACGACAAATCCAGCAAGAGTATTTGAGCTATATTCTTCTGAATCAGAAATTTTTAAGTATTCAAATATTTTATCAAGTGAACATCTTCCACTCACTTCATAAATTTTATTTCTTTCCAAAACTTTTATTTCTGATTCTACCTCATCAGATTCGTCCCAAATTTCTCCAACCAACTCTTCAAGGATATCTTCCATTGTCACAATACCTTCAAGTCCCCCATGTTCGTCTATTATTGCAGCCATATGTTTCTTTTCTTTCTGCATTAATTTAAGCAATTCGGAAAGTTTAAGCATTCCTGGAATATACAAAATTTCTGAAATAATTGAGTTTATCGTTAAATCTAATTCTCCTCTTTCTTTTCTTCTCAAATATTTATGGAAATCTCTTTCTAAAATAATTCCCAAAACTTTATCAACAGTTTCTTCATAAACTATTAATCTTGAATATGAATATTCTTCAAATGTTTCTTCAATTTCTTGATCTGTGTCATTTATTTCAACCCCAATTATATCAACTCTAGGAATTAAAATACTTGAAACACTTACATCATCAAATTCAACAGCAGCTTTAACAAGTATATGCTCGTCATCTTCAATACTTCCGCCAACTTTTGCTTCATCTATATAAGTCAATAACTCTTCTTCACTAATTGAGTGATCTACATTTACCTTAACAATTCTTCTTATAAATTTTTGCCATTGAGATAACGCCCATATTACCGGTCTTAAAATTAACATCAAAAATGAAAGTGGTTTAGTAAATTTAACCGCTAATGTTTCAGGCATAATTTTCGCAATCAACTTAGGTGTAATTTCTCCTAAAATCAATAATAATACTGTAGTAAATACAGTTGAGATTAACGCACCATATATAGGGAAAATCTTAACAAAAAATAATGTAGCAACTGCCGAACTTCCAATATTTACAATATTATTACCTATTAATATAGTTGAAAGTAAATCATCATATTTTTTATTCATATCTAAAGTCTTCTTAACTTTAGTATCCCCTTCTTTTAATCTTGTTTTTAATTTTGCAACTCTCAAAGATGTAAATGCAGTCTCTGAAGCTGAGAAAAATGCTGATAGTATAACACAAACAAAAAATAGTATTATACTATATATCTGATCAGAATCCATTGATTCGTATTCCTCCTTATTTTATTAATCTAATAAATTATATCACAATTATTCAAATAATTGTTTAAATTTGTGTGTAGCTTTTATTAATTCATTTGTTGTTTCTTCTTCTATCGAGCTATGTCCTGCTATTGTAAATATCAATTCTGAATTATCAAGTTCCTTATCTAATAAATATGCTCCTATTGGTCTACAATCAACATCATATCTTCCGTGTACGATTACAGTAGGAATGTCTTTAATCTTAAAGGCGTTGTCTAAAATATAATTTTCCGGCATGAAGAAATCATAATAGAAATAGTGACATTCCATAATGGCAATTGCCAAATCTCCATCAGATACCTCTTCTGGTAATTCTTTTGGATATAGAGAAACTATCGAGCCTTCAAAATCTGCGAATTGCTTTGCATATTTCTTTTGAATTTCTTTATCTTCTGAAGTTAATTTTTCATAGTATGAATTAATTAAATTTTCCTTTTCTTTTTCGGTAAAATTCGCTGTAAATTTTTCAAATAAATCCGGGAAGAATGAATCACTTCCTTTTTGATATAACCAATCAGAATCTTCCTTTCTTCCTAAAAATACCCCTCTAAGGATGATACCTAAAACTTTATCTGGATGATTTATAGCATAATAAAGTGAAAGAGTTGTCCCCCACGAACCACCAAATAATACCCATTTATCAATATTTAAGTGTTCACGAATCTTTTCCATGTCATCACTTAAATCTTTAGTTGTATTATTTTTCAACTCTAAGAATGGCTTACTTTTCCCACATCCTCTTTGGTCGATAGTGATTATTCTATAAAATTCCGGATCGAAAAATCTATTTCCAAGAGTTCCGCATCCACCTCCAGGTCCACCATGAACATAAACTATTGGCTTTCCATCTTTATTTCCACTTTCTGAATAATAAATTTCGTGAATTTCATCTACTTTCAAATAGCCTTCATTGTATGGCTCTAATTTATTAAATAATTTATACATTTTAACTCCTAAAATTTTTAATAAATATATTATAATCCTTTTTCATAGATATAATCAACATCATGAATACTATCATGTACTTCTTTAACCAGTTTATACCCCATTTTTTCATATAATCCAAAATGTTGAGTTGCTATATGCGCTTCATTAAATCCATCTTTCTTTAACTCTTCTTCCATACATCCAATCATTTTTAGAGACAATCCTTGCCCTCTATATTTAGGATCAATATAAAGTAAAGCTATCCATCTATCAAATTCAACAGTTTTAATATAATCCCTTTCAACAATATTAATAAATGATATTGGATTACCTTCATCTAACAAGAAGTATAATTTAGCTGACTCTCCAAATTTTTTAAAATATTTTCCATCAACAATTGTTTGATACAAAAATTTTCCTGCTCCCCATTCTGCATTTTTCATAAAATCTAAATATTTTTTTTGTTCATCTTTCCCTAAATATCTTTCTAGTTTCATAATTCACTCCTTTTTAACTATAAATGTTTTCTACCCAATTAAAAATATGTTAAAATATTTATTAAGAAATATTTAAAGGACAGGTGAATTTATGAATTTAGCAGATAAGAATTTTATTAGTTTATGTAAAGATATTTTAGCAAATGGATACTCAACCGAAGGTGAAAAAGTTAGACCAAAATACGCAGATGGTACTCCATCTCATACAATTTTTACAACACAAGTTTTTGAAAAATATGATTTATCAAAAAATGAATTCCCTATTTTGACGATTAGACAAATTCCTTGGAAATCTGGGATTAAAGAAATTTTATGGATTTATCAAGATCAAAGCAATGATTTAAGCATTCTTAAAGAAAAATACAATATTCATTGGTGGGATGAATGGAATGTTGGCGATGGCACAATTGGACAAAGATATGGTGCAACAGTTAAGAGATACAATTTAATAAATAATCTATTAAATGGACTTAAGGAAAATCCATATGGAAGAAGACATATCATAAATCTTTATCAAGAAAATGACTTAAATGAAACAAAGGGTCTACATCCTTGCGCAATGGAAACTCAATGGAGTGTAAGAGGCAAATACCTTGATTTAACTTTAATTCAACGTTCTTCTGACCTTCCGGTTGCAAATTCAATTAATAAAATTCAATATGTTGCTTTACAAATGATGATTGCAAGACACGTTGGTCTAGAGCCTGGGATGTTTTGCCATTATGTAAATAATGCTCACATTTATGATAGACATTTCGAACAAGTTAATGAATTAATTTCAAGACCGGGTCAAAAAGATAGCGAAAATATCAAATTAGTATTAAATCCGGAAAAAACTGATTTTTACAGTTTTACAATTGATGATTTCAAACTTGAAAATTACAATCCAAATAAACCAAATTTAAGGTTTGAAATGGCTATTTAAGGAGTAAAAATGTTAAAAAATATCTATATGATGGTTGCAACAACTAAAAATACCCACGCAATCGGAAAAGATGGTGATATGATTTATCATCTAAAGGAAGATTTGAAATATTTCAAACAAACCACATCAAATAATGTGATTGTCTGCGGAAGAAAGACTTATTTTTCTTTTCCAAAAAGACCTCTTCCAAACCGTAAAAACATTGTACTTACACGTTCACATGACAATTACGAAGGTGCGATTTCAATGCATTCAAAAGAAGAAGTTTTAGAATATGCAAAAAATAATCCAGATAAAAAAGTTTTTATAGTTGGTGGCGACAATATATATAAACAGTTCATTGATGATGCATATAAGCTATATATCACAGAAATTGAAGAGCCTATAAATGTTGATGCTGACAGCTTTTTCCCTAAATTTAACAAGGAAGAATGGGAAGTAGAAAGCATTTCAGAAGAAATTGAATCTGATAATTCTCCAAATTATAGGTTTGTGGTTTATAGGAGAAAATAGGGAAATATTTTGAATTTTATTAGGAGCTTGAAAAAAGAGAATTAGAAATTTTACTCTCTAATTCTCTAAATATGTTACTTTAATTCTTCAGCAACCCTACTTATGCCCTATGGGTGGGTATTTGACAAATAACCGTTTTTTATAATCATTAAGTTTTTTATAAGTTAGCTTCTATTAATAATATATAACAACATAAAACACTCATTAAAATCATATTCCTTAATATGGTGTAGCCATAACTTTTCTTCTATCAAAATCAATATTCCTTATATAATTGTTGGAATATTGTAAATTAAAATTAACACTTGCTGATTTGCCAATCCCTATAGAACCTCCTCCTGAAATTGTGAAATTTGCAGTCTTATATAAATCTCCGTACACTCCTAAATAAATACTTTTATAACTTTCTAATCTGTAAAATATTTTTCCTCCAAATACACATTTTTCACCTGCTCCGGTATACAAATGTGGATCATCTATTGATACTATTTTTTTAGGAACTCCTGAATAATCAAATTCTAAACCTACATATATTATTGGTCTTAAAACATATCCATCAAAAGAATAATCTTCAAATGTAAATTTTTGGTATCTTATTCCCGTGCCATAACTTCTTAACATTTTAGGCTCAAATTTTTGATTTTTTAAATACAAATCATGTTGAATCTTTGAAATTAATCCGGATTCTAATTTATCATTAAGAATTTGCTCATATGTATATGAATCTTCATATCTAACGCTTTCCATCTCACTAATACTTCTAGTTTTTAATGTATTACTATATACACTTTTAATATCCATTGATTTCAATTCGTATGGACTATAATTTCCTGCAAAAATTGTGTTGACAAAAAATAAATTAACCATCAACAAACATACTAAAATTTTACTCTTATATTTTTTCATATTTATCTCCTTTTGTATTTTCAAAATAATTTATGTAAACATTTTCCTTTTAATTAAATATTAATATATATATATATATATCAAGTATTTTATTATAATTAATTATCATTTATGTTTTGTATTGTCATTTTTTATATTTTATGATAATATAATAATGTAAACATTTTCTTTTTTTAGATTAATTATGATTATTATGATAGGAGGTCTTAAAATGAAAAAAGAAAATAATTTATCATTTTATATTAAAATACTTTTATTCACCTTATTACCAATATTTACCATTGGTATTTCTATGTATGTAATTGAATTTTTAAACTTATACGAATGGCAAGAAAACAACCTTTTGTTTATAGCGTTTATTACATATATAAATTTAACGATAGGATTAGGTTTTGTAGTTGTGCGAGACTTAATTAAATATAAAAATAAATGTGATTTATAATTTAATTTTAATTTATTTCAACTGATAAAACCTGCTGCAAAACACCCCTTTTGAATTGTTTTGCAGCAGGTTTACATTTCTAATATAGAATTTTTAATAAAGCTAAATTTTTAAAACCCCTTAATCCACTTTTCAAATTCATCAACATACAAGTCATCTGAAAAACCATGTTTTTCATTTGGTACAAATATTCTTGTAACACTTGTTTTATTTTCTTTAGCCACTCGAATATAGTCTTCAACACTGTCTTGATTAATTATTTCATCTTTATTTGTGTAGGCTAAAAATTGTGGTATATTAGATGATGAAAAATGTTTTTTTATGTCTAATTTGTTTAATAAATTTTCTCTTTTCGATTCATCCATTAACTCATCATATTTAACAACCGATGTTAGCATCGGTATATTATATTCAAAGCTTAATGCTGGATAAATAAATGATGCTGATAAAACTTTATCTGAAATCCCATCTATTTCATCTGGTATATATTCATCCGAAAAATGATTTTTCCCCATATATTGATTTATAAAACTTGAAGAGATATATCCTCCCGATGAAAATCCAATTAAGGATATTTTATCTGGGTTAATATTAAATTTATCTGCATTAAATCTAATATATCTAATCGCCCTTTGTAAATCTAACATTGCTATAGGAAATTTATAAGGATTTGAACGATAATGTAAGACAAAAACATTCATACCTCTATCATTTAATCTTTCTGCGATGTTTTTTCCACCACTAGGGCTACCATCTATTGTTTTATATGCAAATCCCCCTCCACAAATTGAAATTACTGTGTGTTCAGCATTTTCCACTAAATATGGAATTATATATGGGATATCATCATAATCTTCTGACTCATATCCACCTTTAATTTCATGCATATATGTGAATGTATCCGCTAATCTGCTTATATCTTCAAATTGCTCATTTACTATTTTTCTAGCATATCCGACAGTAACATCAAATCTATTTGCGTCAAAATCAATATTCATATCATCTAATTTACTTTTTGTTGAATATCCATACGGATTTACCCATATATCAATTTTATTTTCGTAATTGTGTACTTTAACGCTATTTAACACTATTTAAACTCCTAACTAAGTATTTTATTCATCGCTTCAAGTAATGGGTTTTCATTCCAATCAACATATTGCCAAAACATCAATCCCTTTAAATTTTCTTCTAAAACAAATTTTGCTTTTTCTTCCACTGATTTTGCATTGTCATATGTTACAAATATTCCATCTTTTGAATAAGACCATGGAACTTTTGCCTCATCATCCCAAAAACTTTCAAATTTTGGATTTTCAATCACTTCCATATTTAATTCAGGATATGAAAAATAATAATCCCCACCATTTGGTTTTGCCTTTTGAAGTAATCCTTTATTTATATTTTCAACACCTTCCCAATATCTTGAATACTGAGCAAATCCTATCACTATTTTTTCTTTTGGTACGCCTTGATTTTCAAGCAATTTAACACCATCTCTTGCACTCATTCTAAATATATCATCTTTTTTTGTATTTAATGCTGTGTGATGTCCTGTAATTTCTTGACCAAAACCTCTTAAATCATATGTCATAAGCATAATATCATCTAAATATTTATGATATATTGACACTTCTGTAGTATCTATAAACCATTGTCCTACTCCTGCTGCAATTGATAAAATATATTTTTTATCTCCAATACTATCTAAGTTTTCTCTCATTTCTTTTAATAGTGTTGTAAAATTTTCTTTGTCCTTTGGAGAAAAATCTCCACCCCAATCAGCGCAAGGAAATTCCCAATCTAAATCAATACCGTCAAGTTTATATTTTTTTATGACTTCTAACATTGAATCTAAAAATATTTTTCTAGTTTCTTTAGTCATTGCCATATCAGAAAAACCAAAAGCTTCTGCTCCACCAATTGATAAAACTAATTTAATATTTGGATTAAACTTCCTAATTTTTTCCAAATATTTAATATTTTCCTCATCTTTAATTATAACTTTCCCATCTTTTAATGTTGCAAATGCTAAATTAATTCTTGTAAAAATCTTTGCATGTTTTTCTGTAATTTTATCTAATATTCTAATACCCGCATAAGCTATTTTTTCCTTCATATCTCCCTCACTTACATAATTTACACTTCAAAAACTTACTATAAAAAAAGACCAGATTACTGGTCCTTTTTCTATTTTTCTAATCTTGTTGTCCATGGTGTACATGTTTCTTTAAGAACTTCATTTAATGAAACTATATTTTGCTTACCCTCTGTTCTTAACCATTGTATACATTGTTCTTCGCCTTTTTCCAATTCTGCAACACCACCTTTCCATGTAGCTCTTCCGCATAATACTCCATGGAATTCAGCTCCTGCATCCTTCGCAAATCTCAATGTTTCTTGAAATAACTCTGCACTAACACCAGCACTTAAGAATATATATGGTAAGTTTGTAATTTCTGATTGTTCTTTGAAATATCTTGCTGCTTCTTCTCTTGTATAAGCAACTTCTTCACCAAAACCTTCTACAAATTTGATATTTACTGGAACTTCAACTTTTAACACATCAACTCCATATCTTTCATCTGAGAATAGTTTCATCGCTTCATTAACTTTTCTAGGTTTTAATTTAGCAAATTCTTTTGATGTAGCATCTTTATGATGATTGTCGTAAGTTAAAATTTCTAGGAAGAATGGTATATCTAAAGCCATACATTCTGCCCCAATTCTTTCAATTTCAGCTTTTTTAGGTTCATTGTTTTCATCTGTGTCATCTACATCATAGTAAAGTAAAACTTTAACTGCATCAGCTCCTAATTCTTGGATTCTTCTCGCTGACAATGTAGGTGTCAATTCCAATTGTCTATTATCATCTCTGTATCCCGTAATTTCATATGCCATTAAAAGACCTGCATTTTCATCTACATCTTTAATAGCTTCAATACCGTAAATTGGATCTAATAATATTGATGATGAATATTTGGTCAATTCTTTAGCCACAGCAGACTTATATTTTTTTATAAATGAGGTTCTTTCTTCGCCTTCTAAATTTGGTACCATTTTTTCCATAGCACCTCTTTGATCTATCGCCAAAGCTGCTATAACTTTATTATCGTCTGATAATTTTACTACTCTTTCAAATTTCTTTTCTGAAATTTTCATAAATACCTCCATTTATTTTGTTTTATATTTACATTTTATATCTAAAAAATAATATTTTCAATAATATTATTGATAAATAGTTTCATATTGTCTTGAAATATTTAACAAATGATCTCTTATTCTCATTAAATATGTATAAAGTTTATCATACATCAACCCTGCTTCAGCATCTGAAATTTCAGATTTCAATCTTTGAATAGAATTTTCTCTATTTCTATCAGCTAATTCTGAAATTTTAAATGAAGATGTACTAATTTTCTTCATATCAAATTCGTTATCCCTTAAACTTTCATATACTACATCAAACATTTTTTCTATTTCAGATGTAATCTCTATAATTTCCATCTTAGCTTCACTTGAAAATTTAATTTCCTTACTATGCATTGCATTTTCTAAATTACTTATGTTATAAGCATAATCTCCAAGTCTTTCAATATTTGCACAACTCTTTAGATAATATGATAGGTGCTTATATTGATATTTATTTAAATCGTTTGTCATTGATTTTACTGTTACTTTTGTAATTTCTCTATTTAAGTAATCAATAACTTCTTCATTAAATTCTATCGTAGCTGCCTTATCATCATCATGTTTCAATAAATTTTTTACCGAAAGTTGAAGATTACTTTTAGCATAATCCAACATTCTCAATGATTCTTGTTTTATCCCAGCAATAGTAGGGATAGTATCATGATATGCTGATGGATTTAAGTACATTAAACTTAATCCTATATCTCTATGATCTGTTCCCTTTATCACTTTTCTAGATAATTCTACCAAGTAATTTGTAAACGGAAAAATAATCAATGTTGTAGCAATATTAAATGCAGTGTGCAAAAATGCTATTTGTTGGGCAGCATTAGGCGTCCATGATTGTATCCAAGGAATTATTGGTAAAAATATAGAAATTATCGTGAATATTACGGTACCAAAAATATTGAATAACACATGGGATACCGCTACTCTTTTAGCGTTTTTACTTGTACCAAAACTTGAAATTATTGATGTAATACATGTACCAATATTTGTACCTAAAACTAAATAAAATGCAGATGAAAACTCAATAATTCCTGTTGAAGCAAAAGTAATTAAAATCCCTGTTGTAGCAGATGAACTCTGTATAATAGCTGTAAATAAAGCACCTTCCAATATACCAATAACCGGATTACTTGATCTAGCTAACAAAGCTGTAAATGCTTGATTTTTAGCTAATGGCTTAACTGCATCACCCATAATGTTCATTCCCATAAACAATACACCAAATCCAAATAATATTGTCCCTGAATATTTATATTTACGTTTTTTCATGAATAGCATCATTACCATACCAACAAATGTAATAATTGGCGCTACCAATTTTATATCTAATGTAAGCAAAAGCCCAGTAACAGTTGTACCAATATTTGCCCCCATAATAATATGTACCGCTTGCGTTAATGACAATATCTTTGAATTTACAAATCCAACTGTCATAACTGTCGTAGCTGATGAACTTTGTATAATTGCTGTAACAATCGCACCAATAAGCACACCTATATATTTATTACTTGTTAATTTTTCAAGTATATCTTGTAATTTATTCCCAGCAAGAAGCTCCAATCCTTTTCCCATTTCATGCATTCCAAATAGAAATAAGGCAAAACCTCCTAAAAGTATAGATATTTGCTGCATATATCCTCCAATGTAATTTATTTAATAAAATTATAACATAATAATTATTATTTGTGACATTTCTTTTAGAAAGAATTTATTAAGACTTTTCATTAAGAATGCCATACTCATTCCTACTAACTATAACTTAATTGATATTATTTTAATGAATTTTAAATATTTTCATACTTTATTTTTAATCCACAAGTTTTAGTATGAGTGATTTTAATATATTTAGATATTTCTTCATACTTTATTTTCTTGTTGTAAATTTAAGTATGATTGTATTTTATACATTTTAGATTTTTCTTCATACTTTATTTTATAGCTGTAAATTTAGGTATGATTGGGTTTTATATATTCCATATTTTCTTCATACTTTATTTTATAGCTGTAAATTTAGGTATGATAATTCTTAGAAATTTAAAAAAATTATCATACCTTCTTTGCTTTATTATAAATTAAGTATGAATATTTTGCTTATATATTAATTTTTTAATCATACTTTATTTTCTAATATAAAATTTATGTATGAATTATTAATTTTTTATAAAACTGATAAAATAAACATATTACTATTTAAAAATATAAGTTTGAATTTACGAAATACTTAATTAAATTCGACTTCACTGAGTAAGTCTGGCATACGCCTAGGGATACTTTCACTCGCAAAACGCTGATAAATCAACTCCTTGCGAGTAAAATTAAGGCTTCAATTTCAACTGTGTTTACAAATTGATCTATTCCTGTAACTTCTAGTAATCTAAATCCATATTCCTTAAATAATTTTATGTCTCTTGCTAATGTTGATGGATTGCATGATATATAAATTAAATTATTTATTTTAGATTCTCCAATTTTTTTTATTATATTTTTGTCTAATCCTTTTCTAGGCGGATCAAATAATGCAACTGTTTTTTCATCATCTAACTCAATCTCATCAATTGCAACTTCAGCAGGAATATCCATCCATTCAATATTTTCAATATTATTTAATTTAGCATTTTCCCTAGCGTCTTTTACAGCATCTTTATTGATTTCAACAGAAATAATTTTTTCAGCATTTTTTGAAAGTATAATTGATGTTGTTGAAACACCACTATATAAATCAACTATAGTTTTAGGTTTTAGAGATTTTATATATTCTTGCGCTTCTAGATAAATCTTATATGACATATTTTTATTTACCTGAAAAAATGCTTTTGGAGAAATATTAAATTTGTACTCTCCTAGTTGCTCAATTATCTTCTTTTTTCCAAATACATGAACTAAATCTTTAATCTTATAATTATTTTTTTGAGCATTCATACTTACATAAAAACTTGTTAAAATATTTGAAGATTCTAGTGCAATATAGAAATTTTTCAAATTATATTCTTTATTTAATACAAATATGACCATTGTTTCACCAAATGAGGTAGATCGAATAATTACATTTTTTATCAATCCCTCTCCAGTTGATGAATCATATCCTTTTAAATTATATTCAAATATTAAATCTTGTAATTTCTTTATTACATCACTTATTTCAGATGTAGTCATTACGCAATTTTCAATATTAACAAGATCATAGCTGTTTCTATTAAAAGAAGATAGTTTCCCATCAAGAGAAACTTTTAACTCTATTTTATTTCTATAACCATATCTATTATCTGCTTCAAAAAAATTTATATCATTTAAAGACTCACCTGCAATTCTATTTATTGTGTTAATAATATTATTTTTTTTCAATTCTACTTGCTTTGAATACTCGATATCAAATAAATCATAAACTCCACAAAGTTGTTTTTCTGTTATTGAAGTATTTTCTAAAAATGGAGATTTTTTAACTGTTTTTATTTTTTTAGCAATAATAAATGACTTCTTTTCTTTTATTATTGTCGCTTCTATAGTTTCTCCATATTTTGCATTTTCTACAAAATATATCATTCCATCTAATTTAGCTACCCCTCTACCATTATCATCTATATCAATTATCTCTAATAGTATATTTTCCATATATCTTCCTTTAAATTTTATTTAATAATATAATATCATATTTATATGATAAATAAAATCAAGTGTTTAATTAAATAATTTAATATATAAATTAAATTTATTAAAAAACTTTAAAAATAATATTAAATATGTTAATATAAAAATAAAAAGGATTAAACATGAAAGAAAATTTATCAAAATGTCCAGTTTGCGATAATGAATTGCTAATCACAAAATACAAATGTAAGCATTGCAATACCGAAATAACAGGAAGCTTTACTCAAAATATTTTTTCAAAATTAAGTGATGAACAAAGAAACTTTATAGAAATATTTGTACTTAAACGAGGAAGTATTAAAGAAATAGAAAAGGAACTAGGTATATCATACCCAACAGTAAGAAATAAATTAGATGATGTAATTTCCGCATTGGGACACAAAGTAGATACTAATACTAGCAAAATAGAAATATTGAACATGCTTGATAATGGAGAAATTACTTCTGAAGAAGCAACAAAGATGTTATCAGAACTATAGGAGGGATATATGTCAGAAGAAAAAAAATTAATTTTAAAAATGTTAAAAGAAAACAAAATAAGTGAAGATGAAGCATTAAAGCTTTTAGATGCTATTGGAAATAATGAAAATATTGAAAATGAAGAAGATAAAGATACAGAAAAAAACTTTGAGTTTTCCACCAGTAATTTTGTTTCAAAAATTATAAACGGTGTTGAAAAAGCATTAAATATTGCAAGCAAAAAAATTGAAAATATGAATTTTGATTTTGTAAATTTTTCTTCTCAGAATTATGATGCAAATACTGTAAAAAGTTATTCACACGATGTAAAAAATAATATAAATCTATTCATTAAAAATAAAAATGGAAATGTGGATATTATAAACTCATATTCTGATAATTTAGAAATAAAAGCTAACATTTCCTATGATTCAAACTACTTAGATGAAAACTATGAATTTATTGAATCCAAAATAGAAAATAATGATTATTACTTTGGAATAAAGGATGAAACATCCCAACCAAATTATGTGGTAAATTTCCAAGTGTATGTTCCTGAAGATTATACAAAGAGTATTAATGTAATTAGTTCAAATGCAGGGATAAAAATAAGTGAAGTTGATACTAAAAATATCAACTTAAAAACAAGTAATGCTAAAATAGATTTACAGGAAGTTAATTCCGATGAAATAATTGCTACAACATCAAATGCTAATATTTCATTAGAAGAAATTGAATCAAAAACAATAAATATAACTACTTCTAATGCAAGAATAAATATTTGTGAGTGTAGTGCAGATAAATTAGTCGCTACTACTTCTAATGCTAGAATTACTTTAGACGATATAAGTATAGCTGATCTAATCACAAAAACATCAAATGGTTCAATACAAATAAATGATTTAGATTGTGCTACAGTTGATGCAAAATCATCAAACGCCTCAATTTCTATCTCTGATTTTGCTGATAATATAAAAAATATAAGAGCTAAAACAAGTAATGGATCAATAAGAATCGAAGACATAAATTTAGAAAGATCTGTAAAAGCCGTTACAAGCGGAAAAGATTCTAGTGGATTCTCCTCATTATTCAAAAATATAAACAAAAATGATAATGAAATAGTTGCTACTACTGAATCATACAATTATTCCGATGAAAACACATTAAACATTGAAGCTTATACATCCAATGCTAGAGTAACAATTGAGTAATTTCAATATAGAGCTGAATAATCAGCTCTTTTTTAATACAAAATCTTCATTAATATATTACTTTTTTGTAATATTTTCCAAAAAATTACAAATTTGTTACAAAAAACTTGACAAAATATTACGGTAAATATATTATTTAAAAAGGTTCCAACGGAGGTATTATGAACTTTTTTAATAAGAATAAAAAAGCTATAGTCAGCACTTTAACTTTAGTAACCATAATAGGATTAGGAGAAATATCTATCGCTTCTAAACCTAAAAATATAGAGTTAAACATTGATGGTAATAGAAAAACTATTACAACTTCTGCAAAAACTGTCGAAGATGTTCTAAAAGAACAAAATATAGCTATAAAAAATACAGAGATTTTAAATGATCTTAATTCAGTTGTAAATCTAAAAACTGTTATAACTGTAAATAATAAAAAATCAATTTCTTTTAAGAATAAAGGAAAAAATCTTACTGTATCAACATTTAAAAATAATGTATCAGATTTCTTAAACGAATATGGTATAAAGCCAGATAGCGATGATAATGTAGTTCCAAAAGCTACTTCATCTATAAAAAACGGTGATACTGTAATATTTGATGATATACAAGTATTAAACTACAATAAAAAAGAAAGCATTAAACATAAAACTGAAACTAAATATGATTTCAATAGAAAATACGGAGAAAAAATTGTAAATATTAAGGGTTATGACGGTATAAAGCAAAATAACTTCACTAAAATTACGATTAATGGTAAAGTAGTTTCCGATACAAAAAAATCCGAATCTATTGTACTTTCACCTGTTACAGAAAAAGTAACACTAGGTTCTAAAGAAATATTAAAAGAAAAAGTAGAATTCAAAACAGAGAAAAAATCCAATAGTAATATGTATGAAGGTGAAACAAAAGTAGTTCAAAAAGGAAAAAATGGACTATTAGAAAACACATACAAACATGAAAACAAAAATAAAACATTAGTTAGTTCAAAACAATTAGAAAAAGCAACTAATGAAATCGTTGAATATGGAACTAAGAAAAAACCTTCAGTATCAAGTACATCTTATCAATATTCATTAAGTCAATTTCAATTTAATGGAGTTGTATATTGGGGAGGATATAAATTCACATATTACTCACAAAGCGTATTACCTGGCGGCGGATTATATATCCCTGGTAGACACGTAAATGAAAGTGGATATGTTGCCGATGGAGACGGATACATTGTTTTAGCAAATGATGCACCAAAAGGAACAATTATTAATACTCCTTTTGGTTATAAAGGTAAAGTTTACGATAGAGGCACATACGGAAATCATATCGATGTTTATATTAGATAATTTTAAAAAATAATAAAGTTATTACAGATCATTAAGGCGCCCCCAAAAAGTTGTACTTAAAGACCAACTTTTTGGGGGCGGTTAATTTTGTAATAGCTTTTTTAATTAAACAATATGAGATAAAATTTCGCTAAATTTTTTTCATAACTCCATCTTCAAACAAATATTCTTCATCTGAAATATAATTAACATTATCATTTATATGTGTGCTTAAAATAATTATAGAATCTTTTTTTATATCAGATAAATATTTAAATGTTTTATTTACACTTTCAATATCTAAAGAGTTAAAGGGTTCATCTAAAATCAATAGCTCAGGTTCATGAATAAACGCTTGTATCAATAGTAATTTTTGCTTAGTTCCCAAAGAACAATTTTTATATTTTGTATTTTTAAATTTTTCTATTTTATAAAATCTAATCCATAAATCTATTTTTTCATCTGTGATTTTTTTTGACATTTTTTTCAGTAAATTTAGATTTTCTAGAACTGTTAAATGCTCTAAAAAACTTGGAGTTTCAATTATTATCCCTGCGTTTTGAATAAAATTATTTTTATCTCTTATTTTTATATTATCCTGTAATATATCTCCTGAATCCAAAACAAAATATCCACATAAGCATTTTAAAAATACGGTTTTCCCCGAACCATTTATCCCTTTAATTAAATAAAAATTGCCGGTACTAAATTCAACGTTTACATTATCAAATACAACATTTTCACCAAAAGATTTTTTTGCTGATTTTACTTCAATTTTCATATACTTTCTCCAATCCTGCCCACAAATAAATAAACAAAAATTAATAAAACTAATACCAAACCTAAAATTATAATATTCCCAAAAAATATATTAAATATAAATATTTTAGAAACAAAAAGTAGTATAGCAGTCAAACTATTTTTACTATAAATTGTAAAAACGTAACTCAAAAAAACATTAATAAATATAAAAACAATTAAATTAATTACATCATTAAAATTATAAAAAGCAACTTTGTTTATAAGTAATACTGAAAAAGCAAATAATATTATCCAATAAATTAATATATTCAATATATATCTCTTAAATAACAAAAATAATTTCAATATATAGTTAAATTTATTTTTTGAATGATATTTTATTATTTCCTTAAATCCTTGACTACAATCAGAAATAAATACAATTAAATCAAATTCTACTAAAATAAATAATGATAAACTGATTAAAAATTTTATAAAATCTAATCTATGATTTCCAAACATATCAAAAGCATATATTGAATTAAATCCATAATTTATAAACTCCGACATATTCATTTTCATATTTTCCTGATGAATCAAAATATTAAATAACATATTTAGTAATAAATAAATTAAAATAATTCTAAAAATACTATAAAAAATCTTTTTCACTATTTTACCTCATATTTCTTAAACAAAACAAAATACATTAAGATTAAAATAATTGAAGAATAAGGTAAAATAACTTTTAAGAATGTAAGTTTTCCATAAGCTGATATCATTATTGTAGACATAGGTACAATGTACTTAGGAAGTATTGGATAAATAATAAGAGATCCAATCCACATAACGCCTAAATACAATAAGACTCCATAGATATAATTTGTATAGTCTAATAATGTAAATAAAAACATACTGTTAATAAATACAGCTATCATAATAGTAAATGCAACAAAAAACAAATATTTATATCCGTCATTAAAAATATTTAATAATATGCTACCTCTATCAAAAACAAATTCATCTAATACCGGAACAGCTCCTCCTAAAATCTTCCCTATTAAAATTACAAAAAAGAAAACTGAAAAAATTACAATGGTATTAAATCCCGCTAATTTTAATTTCAAATTTAAAAGCAAATCATTATATTTATTATTTTTTCCTATATTAAATCTAAGGCTATTGGATCTTATCTTACTGTAATCATAACTTACTATAACTAAAAAAATCGGTATAATAAACGAGGCATAAAACATAAAATTAAATTTTAAAACAGTTAAATTAATATTAGATAACATAATCTCTTTTTTCATTTTAAAAAGTGCAGTATGATCAAATTTAGATAAATCCGGTGAATTCATATCAAAAAATACTAATGTATTAAGAAAATCCTTAAATACCAAAAAGGTAAACGCTATCATTAATATAAAAATATATTTCTTTTTTGTTAATAAATGTAAAAATTTCATAATTTATAAACTCTCCTTTGTAAATTTAAATAGGCTGTAAAATTTATATTATAATATTAATTATCTGGTGACCAGCTTCCTGTTATAGCTATCGCTCCATCCCAAAAGTTTTCCCTTGACATTCTTAATTTATAATCATATCCTTTTGATGCCCAATTGGAATATTCCTCTCTTTTACCACATCTAGTTAGATTTCTAGTACTACGTTCGTTATTATTATAATTAGCAAGAACATTCATAATATTAATTGGAGCTAAATCTTCTGATGGATATAAATTTAATACATATTTCGAACTACTTCCATTATACTCTTTAGTTAAATATCCTGTATCTCCCCAACTATATACTATTCTAAAATTTGAAAATTCTCCAATTTTTCTTGCAAATACATAAGTACTTGATAGAATAAAAGCAAAAATTAAACTGGAGATTATAATTTTTTTTATATTTTTCATATTCACTACTCCTCAATTTTTTACAGCCTAATTAAATTTCTAAAATATTTATTGTTATTTAAATATCTTATCAATGCTATTTTATCATTTTTTTTTTTTGATGTGCAATCGTTTTTTTAAATAGATTCCGACAACAAATCATTCTTTTACTTTAAAAGAGTATTAATTGCTATAAAAATAAAAAGATTTTGAACACATTACTCTAATTCACTTGAAATATTTTTATTATTTAATATCTCATTAACAACTTTATTACCTGTAAATAGCGAATATTATTAATTTACATGACTTTTCAAAAACTTTTTTACCTGTAAGAGCCAGCATAATAGATACACCTTTCTAATATAAAGGAAAAGTATATGACCGTGGCACATACGGAAATCATATTGATGTTTATATTAAATAATTTTAAATTATCACTTTTTTCTATTAGCTAACTTTTTCACATCAATATTTCTAAGTTCCGCCCACTCTCTAACTTCATTTCTAATTATTATGTCCGTTTTTTGAAGTTCTGATATGTTTTTAGCTCCTAAAAGGGTCATAATTGATTTTATTTGATATTTCCAGTTATTAACCTCTTCTATAGCTTCTTCCATTCCCAATTCATTTACAAGGCTTAAAAATCTACCTGCCATTGCTACCGATTTAGCTCCTAGGGATAAAGATTTTACTATATCCATACTATTTCTAATCCCTCCTGATGCTATGATATCTATGTTATTGATGTATTCTTGAGCTTCTAACAGGGACACAACCGTTGAATTTCCATAATTTTCAAGGAAGTTATATTTATCATTTGTTCGTCTTGAATTCTCTATTTTAGCGAAATTTGTTCCACCTTTTCCAGACACGTCAATTGTCGTTACTCCTATTTCTTTAAGACTTTTTATTGCAGGTTTCGACATCCCGAATCCCACTTCTTTAACTAAAACCGGCAATCCTAATCCATCTACGATTTTAGAAATATTATCCAGCCATCCTGAAAATTGTCTTTCACCTTCTGGCATAACTATTTCTTGACACACATTGACATGAATTTGTATACCGTCTGCATCTATTATTTCGCAAGCTTTTTTCGCATCTTCTAATGTTTTATCAGCCCCTAGATTAGCAAAAATGATTCCATTTGGATTTTCTCTCCTTGCAATCTTAAACGAGTCATGAGTCGATTCATCTTTCAATGCTATAGATAATGATCCAACTCCCATAAATGTTTTTGTCTCTCTAGCTAAAATAGCAAGCATTTGATTATATTTTTTTGTTAATTCCGAGCCGCCCGTCATACCATTAATATGAAATGGATGATTTAAGTCGTATCCTGCAATATTTGTAGTAATATCAACGTCATTCATATTTATTTCAGGAAATACATTATGAACAAAGTCTATATTATCAAAATCTGACAATCTCTTTTCCTTATGAAAATCTAACGCTAATTTTAAGTGTTCATCTTTTCTATTCATCTTTTCCCTCATAAATATTTAAATCTAATAAATCTATATCTTTCATTTTCCATTCAAAGTTTAACTTATTAATATCAAAGTTATACTCACAAATTGCTAAACCACAATCTCCACCACCTGCTCCTGATGATTTAGAAGCAAGACCTAAACTTTTTGATATCTCTATTAAACTTGATAAATTATTTTTTTCAATTTCTATATTAAAATTATCTGCATATGAATTTAATAATTTTCTATTTTTTTCAACAGCTTCTCTAATTTTATTAAAATTAGAATTAACATATGCAGTTTCAAACAAATCTACACATTCATCACTTTCTAGTAGGAATGAATTATAGAAATCCATATGTTTTTTCAAATTTCTTCTTGAATGCTTTACTAAATTGTAGCTTGATGCTGGTGATTTAGTCCATCCTATAACAAATTTAAATTTATCATTTAACTCAATTTTTTTTATGTCTAATAAATCCCATTTAGAATCAATTATCTCACTTACTTTTTCATTGTTTAATCTTTCAAAAATAACTTTTCTATCAAAAGATGTATATTTAATCAATCCGTTAAATACAACTGCTGCTAAATCTCCACATGAACCACTTATATTTAAGCTAAGTGTCGATAAAACCGCTAATTTAAACAATTCAATTTTAGTATAATTTTCACCATAAAAATCAAGCAAGGCTTTAATTACAGCTACAACTATTGACGCACTAGAACCTAATCCATATTTCAAACCATCTTTAGATTCTAAATCACTTATAACCTCAATATCATAAAAATCAAGTATATATCCCTTTTCTAATAAATATCTTTCAGTAATATTCATAGCCGACAAAATATATTCAAACCTATCATCTTTTTGTTCAACAATGATTTCATCCTCTTCTCTAGACCATATCATTTTTATATCTGAATACGATTTAATCGAACCTGAATTATTTGATTTTTTTAATCTTATAGTAATGAATTTATCAACAGACATCACTACCGCTTTATGTCCCGGCGAAACTACTGCATACTCACCTGCAATATATAATTTCCCAGGAATCTTAACTTCTATCATTTTATCTCCCTTACACTTGCATCATTTCCAACTTTAGAAATTATAATTTGATTTGAATCAAAATCTTTCTTCAATTCATGAACTATATTTTCAATTTGAGAATCTCTGCAAAGTATTTTAACATTTGGACCGGCATCCATTGTATAATATACATCAAATCCATCTTTTCTCAATTGTTTTATTTTTTCAATAGCTCTTATACTATCCGGCTTAAAATACATAATTGAAGGATTTGATGAAAGCATTGTCGCATGCATCTTCATAGCATTATGTTCCGCTATTTCACCCATTTTCTTAAAATCTCTATTTTTTATAGCTTCTTTAATATTTTTAATATCTTCTATCGAACTATCTGTAAAACCTTTATATAATGGAGAAGTTTCAATAGTTTTCTTCATTGCTTCTCTAGATGAAATTTCTTTCTTACTGTCATTTAACACCAAAATTATCATTGCAACATCCCAATTTGCATCATCTACTTTTTCTGCATAAGATGTTTCATCATCATAGCCTTTTTTCCATTCCACAAATCCGCCAAAAATACTTCTTGAAGCAGATCCCGAGCCTCTTCTCGCATACTTTGACAGCTCTGTTTTATTTAAATTTAATTCAAATAACTCATTTAGCGCAACAGCTAATGCAGAAAATCCTGATGCTGATGATGCTAATCCCGCCGCAGTAGGAACGTGATTATAGCTTTTTACTAAAACTTTACTAAAATTATTTGATTTTTTTCTAAATAAATCTATAAATTTTGAAATTTTTAATGTATGTCTTTCATCTTGCAATTCATCATCAAGATAAAATACATCTTTTTCACCATCTATAAATGCCACTTCTGTTTCAGTATACAATGAATCCAAGGTAAGTGAAAGTGAATTATTTTTAGGAATTATCAATTCTTCGTTTTCTTTTCCCCAATACTTTATTAAAGCTATGTTCGCATGTGCTTTTGATTTAAATTTCATTTTTATTCCTCATTTTTCAAACTAGAAATCCAAACATTCTTACCAATTTTTTCTAAACTATCTTTAATTTTATTGGCGATTTCTATATTTTCAGCAAGTGCAATCATGCATCCGCCTCTTCCCCCACCTGTAAGTTTAGCTCCCAAAGCACCATTCTTCATTGAAATATCAATCATTATATCTAATTCACAATCTGAAACAGTTAATTTTAATAATAATTCATGCGCCTGATTCATTATTTCACCTAACTTTGCAGGTTGGTTATTTTCAATTAATTTTTTTGCATTTTGTGATAACACACCTAATTCTTTAACGTAATTTTCATAAATTTCGTCAGATTCAACTAATTTTCTAACATCCGATACAGCTTCTTTAGTTCTACCTTTTATGCCCGTATCAGCAATTATTAAATATGCATCTAAATTAATTGGAAATAGCTGTATTTCTTGTCCTTTAATATAGTAAATGCTTTTATCGTGTAAAACTACGTTTACATCTATTCCACTTGGATTTCCGTGTATAATCTTTTCTGAAATATTTGCCCACTCCATTATATCATTACTGTCATGGGATATTTCAAAATATTCAAATAAAGCTCTTGCAACACCTACAGAAGATGCTGCACTTGAGCCCATTCCTCTTTCATTAGGAATGTCTGAATCTATTTTAACACATATCTTTTCTTTAATTTTATAAAATTCTAAAAATTTTTCAATCAAAGTCTTTACACCCAACAAGTCCTCCGAAGTCTCCTCTAAATTTCCATCAAAAAACTTGCATGTTAAATGATTTTTATCACATTTTTTTATAGAAACTTCTAAACTTGTACCATGAAATGGAATCGCAATTGCCGGCTCTCCATATACAACCGAATGCTCTCCAATTAATATAATTTTACTAAAAGTCTTTGATAATACTTTATTTTGCATATATCTATCCTACAATATTTGCTATTAACCATGGTGCTGCGTAAAGCGCCATGAATTGCACTCCGTAATTTACGCCTTGTCTGTTTAAATACCCACTAACTACACCGATTAATAATACCCCAAAGATGTTTACAATTCCTGCATCCATGTATGATAACAATACGATAAATGCAATAAATAATCCTAAAATAGCTTCATGCGGTATTTTCTTTAGTACGAATGTTGATATTACTGAAGCATATTTATTTGCAAGAACATAAGATACAGTCAAAGCTATTCCTACTCCTAGTAAAATAGGCAATAACATTTGTGAAAATGGCAAAACGTGATGAATATTTTTATTTAATGTAAATACTGGTTCCGCATTAAATAAAGCAATTCCCGGCCCAATCGAAACTGGTGACAATGGTATACCTAAAGCGATTAAAGGTATAAGCAATCCAGAAATATACGTAGCTTGTATCATCGAAGACATCACCGTAATTGTCGTATATGCTTCGTGAGTCTTGCTCTTCTTATTTTTGCCCATCATTTCCCCAAATAAAATTGTAAGTCCAACAGGTGAAAGAACAAATAGGAAGTTTGCTATAAACGCTGAAATTCCCGCTTTAACCATTTCGTATTTATCTACAATCTTAAACGGATTTAATTGTTTCGTTTCCCCTTTAGGAATAACTATTTCTTTATAACTATCCGTCTTTAATTTTTCTCTTTTTTCTTTATTTAATAATTCTACAAGTGAAATTATTAGCGGTCCAATTGTAATTCCTAAGAAGAATGAAACTGTAACCGTCTTATTTTGTGGAACAAGTCCAATTCCCCAGTACAAATGTCTAAGCGCCATAAATAGCATTGATAAAGGAATAATACTCAAAAGAGATAATATTTTCGCTTTACTTAACAATGATAAAAATATTGCACCAAACACAAATAAAATAGATGCATATTGCTTCAAAAATTCTCCATAAGGAGCTATCAAATTAGCTAAAATAAGTGTAACAGGCAATGCAACAACTACCCCAATTAAAGATCCTGTCGCCATTTTTTTTATTACAACAGCTGATAAACCTTTATCTTTCAAATATAAACTATGTTCCATCATAGGCGTTGCCATTACCCCTCCCGGAAGCCCAACTAATGCAGTAGGAATGGCATTCGTCACAGACAATGTTGTTATCGATGCAACAAAAAACGATAAAATAACTCTTGGATCAATTCCCGTTAATACCAATACAAGTGTTATAGGCAATAACACTGAAGTTTCATCTGTTCCAGGAATAAATCCTATTAATGTATAAATAATAATCGCAGCAAAAATTGCTAATATAATTTGTAATATTATGTCCATTATTTATGTACCTTCACATTTCTCTTAGGCTTAAAAATTAACGAAGTAATTATAAAACTAATTACAGCTCCTATTAATCCAAAAAATAATTGTTTAGATTTGTCATCTTGTGGAGCTAAAAAGTACAATCCCATTGTACATATAATTGAAATAAAAATACTTATCAATAATTGATTTAAGGAAACGACATCTCCCCATAATTCAACTTTATCATTTTTCATATAATTCTCCTAATATCTTTATATGTTTATATTATCATAAAATTTATTGTTTTACAATAAATTTTTATGATTTAATACTAAATTATTAATAAATTTATGATATAAATAAAAAAATTTATAGAATTAATTTATATGATATGTTAAAATATTTAAATCAAAAGAAACGGAGATAATTATGAAAAAAATTTACATACCAAAAGAATATAAGTCTAGTTTAGACTTAGCTCAAACACAATATTTTATTAAAGAAATTAAAGACTTTTTCCAACAAGCTTTAGCAAAAAATCTTGATTTACTAAGAGTGTCTGCTCCACTATTTGTTAGATCAATAACTGGTGTAAATGATAATTTATCCGGACATGAAGATCCAGTATCTTTTAATATAAAAGAAAATGGCAGCGAAACAAAACTTGAAATAGTTCATTCTCTTGCAAAATGGAAAAGAGCTGCATTAGCAAGATATAAAATTCCTATGCATAAAGGAATATATTCAGATATGAACGCTATAAGAGCATTTGAAGATTTTGATAATACACATTCAATTTACGTTGACCAATGGGATTGGGAAAAAGTAATAGATAGTTCAGATAGAACTTTTGAATATTTGCAAGAAACAGTAAATACAATTTTCAATACAATGAAAGACCTGGAAGGCTATCTTGAATTAAAAATTGATGGCTACAAAAAATTATTACCTGAAAAAGTTACATTTATCAAGTCCCAAGATTTAGAAGATTTATATCCTTCATTAAATCCAGAAGAAAGGGAAAAAGAATTCGCTAAAGAACATGGAACTATATTTGTAATGCAAATTGGTGGATTACTAAAATCTGGAGTAAAACATGGAGATAGATCTCCAGACTATGACGATTGGGAATTAAACGGAGACTTAATCGTTTGGAACCCAGTTTTAGAAAACGCTCTAGAATTAAGCAGTATGGGTATCAGAGTTACACCTGAATCATTAAAATCTCAATTAGAAAAATCCAACACATTGGACAGATTAAATATGGAATACCATAAAAATCTTATCGACGGAAAACTACCACTTACAATTGGTGGCGGTATCGGACAATCAAGACTATGTATGTTCTTCCTACAAAAAGCACACATTGGAGAAGTACAAGTTTCCATTTGGCCAGAAGAAGTTATAAGAGAATGTGAAGAAAATGATGTAATATTGTTATAAAAAAATAAATCTACCATTAACTCCACTGATCCTCGAGTTCTGTGAACTCTGCGGAGGTGGCTAAATGGTAGATTTATTTTTTATGTTATTTTAGTTTACAAAATGTGTATGTTTTGTAATCCATTTTAATAATTTAATTTTTACCCAGAAACCATATATTCCAAATGTTATTATAGATAATAACCACCATTTAATATAATTACCAAATAATTGTGTTCCTGTTCCATCAAATGATAATTTCTTACCATCAATGATAGTATGTCTAGTTTCCCATTTTTTATATATAACAATAGCCCATGGTAATCCTATCATGAATGTACAAAAAGATATCAATATACATAAAATAACAGTACCATAATATCCTAAAACACCACCGTCAAAACTTGATTCATTCATATTATTTCCTCCTCTAATATAATGCACTTATTATACATTATTAGGAATATAAAATCAATTTTGATTAGATAATTTATGATTATATACACGTATTAATTATATATATCCAATGAATATACACATTTATATTATTATTTATTCTCCACACAAAAATAAAGTGCAAACTTGAACAATCCGCAGGACTTCGTCCGAGGACGTGAAAGTTTGCACTTTATTTTTGTTTAATGGTATAATCAATATTATTAATTTATTAGGAGCAATTATAATGAAAAAAATATCTCTTCGACCAAAATTAGGTCAAGAACATAAACCAATGTCTAAGCAAAAAGAGTTTATATTATTAAACATTGGTATTTTACTTACAGCAATTGGTGTATACTATTTTAAGTTTCCTAACCATTTTGCAATTGGTGGAGTTTCCGGAATATCTGTTATTTTACACGCAGTATTTCCTAGTATGAATGCGGCCACATTTAACTTGATATTTAATATGATTTTATTAGCAATTGGTGTGTTTTTCTTTGGAAAAAATTTCGGTATAAAGACAGCATATGCAACGGTAATGATTTCATTATTGGTACAATTTTTCTCAATTTGTTATCCAATAACAAAACCATTCACAGATCAACCACTTTTAGAATTAATTTATGCAGTTCTACTTCCAGGAATTGGTGGTGGATTATTATTTAACTGTAAAGCTTCATCAGGTGGTACAGATATAGTTGCAATGATATTAAAAAAATATACATCAATGGATATTGGTAGAGCATTGTTGGTAAGTGATATTTTGATTACTGCTTTGTCATTTAAAATATTTGGAGCTTTAACTGGTTTGCTTGCGATGTTAGGTTTAATTGCAAAAGCATTCTTAATAGACATCACTATAGAAAATATAAATAGGGTAAAACTATTTTCAATCGTTACAGAGTACCCAGATGAAATTGTTGAATTTATCAAAAAAGATTTACATAGAGGTGGTACAAAATTCAGCTGCGTTGGCATTTATTTAAATAAAGAAAAAATAATGATAAATGTTGCAGTAAGCAATTACGAAGGAGTTTTATTAAGAGACTTTGCAAGAAAACATGACCCTAATTGCTTTATTACAATATTAAACACTAGCCAAATTGTTGGTAAAGGATTCCATTTTGTAAGTTAAAAAACTTGCTTAGATTTTCAAATTTTACTTTGATTATCTAAGCAAGTTTTTGTTTTATACATAATAATCTTAAATATAGGCTCTATCTTTATAAGTACTTCTGTATTTTTTTTAAAGCAGACAACATCTTCCATTTTCTTAATTTCATCCGTAATTTTTCATCATTTTATTCAAAAAAAGCAGATGAAATACGCTTTATTACAACTTTTGTCCGTAATTACTTTTATCAAAACATATAAATTTTATGCTATTTCCAATGCCATTTCCATCATTTCTGTATAAGCTTTTTCTCTAACTTCTGCTGAATCTTCTCCTTCGCTATTGTCAGAAACTGTGCAAATACATAATGCTTGTTTTCCATTTTCTAATGCAGACATGTATAATCCTGCAGCTTCCATTTCAATTCCTAGTGTTTTATACTTAATCAAATTTTCAATTTCTCCATTATCCCATTTTCTATAAAATTCATCACTTGATAAAACTGTTCCAAAATATGCATTTAAATTATTTTTCTTTGCATATTCATGTGCCTTCAATACTAAATCAAATGTTGCTGTTGGAGCAAATTGTATCTCACCAAATTTCCCTCTAACAACTGATGAAGGTGTATTTGCAGCTGTCGCTACAATAATATCCCTCACTTTAAGATTTGGCTGTAATCCACCTGCAGTACCTACTCTTATAATTGTCTTTACATCATAAAATGCAAATAATTCATGGTAATAAATCATTGCTGATGGTATTCCCATACCTGAACCCATTACAGAAACTCTTTTTCCTTTATATGTTCCTGTAAATCCTAACATTCCTCTAACATCATTAAATTGTTCTACATTTTCTAAAAATGTATCTGCTATAAATTTGGCTCTCTTTGGATCTCCCGGCATTAAAACTGTATCTGCGATTTGATCTTTGCTTGTTGCTCCTATATGTGGTGTTGGTATCATTTCTCCTCCTATTTTTTATAATTTTTAATAAATTAGATAAATTATCTTCATCTTATATTTTTCTTAACTATTTTGATTCGTAAAATGCCTTCATCAACTTAATCATCAATAATTGATCTTTTGTTCCAGCCATTTCACTGATAGAATGCATTGCTAACATTGGATTTCCAATATCGATATTTCTAATTCCTGTGTTTGTTTCAATAATTGCACCAATTGTTGAACCACCTCTTAAATCTGATCTATTGTGAAACATTTGTAATTCTATACCATTATTTTTTGCAATATCAAATAAAACAGCTCTACCAAATGAATCTGTCGCATATGATTTTCTTGCTGAATCTTTAATTACTGGTCCTTCATTTAATTTTGGTCTATTTGTAGGATCAGATTTTGATATATAATTTGGATGGATTGCATGCGCTTGATCTGCAGAAATCATATATGATTTATAAATTTGATTTATAAAATCTTGTTCATCATTTCCTTGTGATAAAGATATTTTTTTCAAAACATCTTTAAACATTGCACTTGCTGCTCCTTGTTGAGTTGATGATCCTATTTCTTCATTGTCAAATCCAACAAAAATTTGTGTACTATCAGATGCTTCAGCATTTATGATAGAAACTAATCCTGCATGAATCATGCCTAAATTATCAATTTTACCTGATTGATAAAACTCTCCATTAACACCTAAAAATGTAGCTTTTTCTCTACTATACAAGAATAAATCATGACTTAAAATATCATCTATATTTACATTTAATTCTTGTGCTATTAATTCGTCTAATTCAAAATCTTCACCCAATCCAATAACTGGAAGTGCTTGAGTTTGTGCATTTGGCACTTTTCCTCTCTCATCAGCTCCTGTCATATGAATAGCCAATGAAGGTATTGTCAATAAGTTTTTATCTATGTTTAATAATTTAACTTCTGGTGTATGTGAAGTTTGACCTTTAACAAAAACTCTACCAGAAATTGAAAGTGGTCTATCAAACCAGCTTTGTAAAATTGGTCCGCCATATACTTCTGTGTTTAATTGTAAATAACCAAACTGTTTAATAACTGGGTTTGATTTAATCTTAAATCCTGGAGAATCTGTATGAGCTCCAATAATCTTAAATCCAGATTTTTCATCATTACCAATTACAAATCCGATTATTGTAGAATCATTTACAACTAAATAATATTTTCCTTGCTTTTTTAAATTCCATTTTTCAGCTAATTCTAATTTTTCAAATCCAGCATTTTTTAAAATTTCAGCTGAATTTAATGTTGAATGATACATAGAAACTGACTTGTCTAAAAATCCTAATAAATCATCCATAATCTCTTTATCATTTAATATCATTTTTCCTCCTAAAAAAATATAGGTGACAGAATAAACTATCACCTACTATTATATACTATTTTGGATTAATCCACATCCCTAAATTATTTTCTACTTTAGTAATGTTTATCATTCCTGAATTTGTTTTATAAATAATGTATTCTCCAGGTTGTAAAGTATTTACTTTATTAACCTTTAATAAAGCATCTTCAGCTCTAACATATCCATCTGTTTCCTTATCTAAAACAAATTTTTCTCCTTTTACAAAACCAGAATTATCAGAAGATTGGTCTTCATCTAAAATATTTTCTTTAGGTTCTGTAATCTTAATTTCAATATTTTCTTCATTTATTTTTTCTTCAGGTTTAATTTCAGATTTACTTTCTGTTTTATTCTCTCTATTTGTACTGAAAATATTATCTTTATTTACCAAAGAATCTTCTTCACTATTAGAATTCTCAGTATTTTTTTCAGACTTTTCCTGCAAATCTTTATCAGATGCATTTTTTTCATTTTTTTCTTGTTTATCTTCTTTAATAGCTTCTACTTGTTTATCATAAATTTCTTTTACTTTATTTGAGCTATCAATTTCTAAAAAAACATTTTTATCAGAATTAGACTCAACTTTTATAACTTCATCATTTTTATTTTCAGAAAGTTTTTCTTTAGTTTTTTCTAATACTTCATTATAGTCGAACCCTAAATCTTTTATTTCTTTTTTAGATACATCATTTGCTATATATTTTTCTACGACATCCTCAACCTTATTGTCTGAGTTACCAATTTTAATTGATTCATTTATAAAGTTTGAAGTTTTAACTTTGTTAACATTTTCTTTAGGATTTATCCATACTCCTGAATCATTCTCATTTTTTGATAAATTAATCATTCCATCTGATAATTCAAAAATATAATATCTTCCTTTTTCTAAACTTTCGATAGAATTAGTTTGGGTTTTAGCATCACTCAATGAACTATAAGCTTTTGTATTTTCTCTTAAAGTATAGTCTCCTTTTTGATTCTCAATATTTTCATATTTAACTTTTTCAGATTTTACAGCAGTTTTTGAATGATTATTTTCAAATTTTACATTTTTTGGATTTATCCATACCCCTGGTTCATCTTTAATCATTGTTACATTTATCATTCCGTTATAGCTTCTATAAATATAATATGAACCTGGTTCCACAATTGTAACACTATTTTCAAAATTATTTGCATCATCTGCATTCATATAACCATCTAATTTTGTATCTAAATTAATTTTATCAACATTTATTGTTTCAATTTTAGAACTTAATGTTTTATTAGGGTTTATCCATGTACCTGGTTGACCTTCATCTAAAGTAATATTAATCATTCCTTTAGATTTATTATATATTTTATATATTGCTGGAAAAACTGTATTAACAGGATTTTTATCAGAAACTGCATCATCAGAACTCATATATCCCAAAACTTCTTCCGATAATACAAACTCTTCCCCGATATTCCCATCTTCATATAAATTATTTATATTTAATTCTATATTGTCTTTTGGATTTATCCATAATCCCTGTACATTTTCCTTTTTAGAGATATTTAACATTCCATAATCTTTTTTAAATATATAATATTTTCCTTTAGGAAAGGTTTTAATACTATTTATTCTATTTTTAGCATTAATAGCTTCACTATAAACTTGAACACTATTATTAAGTTTATATTCTTCTGCAAATACAACAGATTGAGATAACAATACTGCTGCAGACAGTGTAACTAAGCTCCCTTTTTTGATATAGTCTCCTGTATTCATTCTAAACTCCTATAAATTAAACAATTATACTTAGTTATAGTATATAACAATATTTTTGAATATGCAAAATTTATTTAAATGATAATAGTCTTAAACCATTTAATATTACAAGAATTGTTGACCCTTCATGGAAAATTACTCCTGTTGGTAAATCTAGTAATCCAAATAAATTTAATACAATTAGAATGATTATTACAGAAATCGAGAATATTATATTTTGTTTAATAATCTTACTTAACTTTCTACTTAGCTTAAAGCTATGATATAGTTTGTTTAAATCATTTTTAACTATAACTATATCTGATGATTCCATAGCAATTGAACTACCACTTCCCATTCCAATACCTATATCTGAATTTGCAAGTGATGGAGCATCATTGATGCCATCTCCAATCATGGCAACAATCTTATTTAAATAAATTTTATCATTTATATACTTTAATTTATCCTCTGGAAAACAATTTGCAACATAATTTTTTATATTTAATTGATCAGCAATTTTTTTTGCAACCTTATCATTATCACCCGTTAACATTTGTACATCTACATTATCAATTCTAAAATTATTTATAGCTTCTAGAGATGTTTCTCTAATTGTATCAGCTAAAATAATATATCCAACTATTTCTTCATCTTTAGATATGAATGAAATAGTATTATTATCTTTATTCAATTGTAAAAATTCTTTTTCATCTTTATATGTCTTAAATTCTGGAAAATTACCTATTTTAATATTTACCATTTTCAATCCACATCCAGCAACTTCTTGAACTTGTCCGTTAATTCCATCAGTTTTAATATTTTCAAATTTTTTCAATATTCCTTCTGCAATCGGATGATTTGTATTTTGTTCAATATAAACTATTATTTTTAATAATTCATCAGGAATTACATAATCTATAACTTCAAATTCACCATTTGTCAATGTGCCTGTTTTATCTGTAGCTAAAATATCCATTTGACCTAATAATTCCATTGCTCTAGAATCCTTAAATAAAATACCATTTTTAGCACTATTACTAATTGCACTTAGTGTTGCAGGTGTAGCAGACGCTACTAATGCACATGGACTAGCAACGGTTAAAAGTACCATTCCTCTGTAAAATGCTTGTTCAAATGTCATATTTCTAAAATAATAAAGCATAATAATAAATAAAGGAACTGAAATCAGTACACTAATAACATATCTACCTTCTAATTTTTCTAACATTTTTTCTCTTTTTGAAGTTTTATTTTGTGCACTTTCTACCATTTTTATAATATTTGAAAATACAGTGTCTTTCTTAAGTTTACTAACTACTAAATTAAATGAATCCCCTTCATTAATTGTTCCAGCAAAAGCTTCTTGACCTTTCTCTTTTGTAACGGGCATTGCCTCACCTGTTAATGAAGATTCATTTATGCTTACAGTTCTGTCTACAATACCATCAATTGGTAATTGATCACCTTTTGAAATAACACAAATATCACCAATTTGTAAATCATCGGTATTAACAATTATTGTAGTACCATCTAAATTCAAAACTTTAGCTTTTTGTGGAACATGTTTTATTAATTCATTTATTTCTTTAACTGATCTTCCAGATATATAATTTTCTAAAACTTCAGCTCCTGCAAAGATTAATAATAGCATTGCTCCTTCTGATTCATAGTTTATTAATACTGCTCCAACTGAAGCTAAAATCATTAATAAATCAACATTTAATTTTTTTTCTTTTATAGAACTTAAGAAGGTATTTTTAGTAGCATAATATCCCAAAAAAATCATGGCAATGTAAAAAGAATATTTGCTCATATTTACCTTCAAAAATTCTAATATAAATCCTATTACTGTAAATAAAATTCCCAGCAATAAAAATCTCCCTTGTTTTTCCTTAAATAAATAATTCAACATATTTTCGTCTCCCTTAAAAAATATTTTTACATTTATATAAAAAATCGCACTGTAGAACGATCGTGCCGTCCCACAGTGCGTTTAATTACACTCTGTTGTCATTACTTCAATGACCGGGCTAATATACAAATATTAGCTTGCTCAAATTTATTTATTTAAATCTATTATACAACAAAAATATAAAAAATCAAATTTTATCAAATTAATTATTAATTTCAATCAATATTATTGTGCTTTCTTATCATCATGGTCGTGATGATCTTCACCTTTAAATTCTTTAACTTTTATATTTGGAAACATAGATGTAAGATCTTCATGAGTTATAAATTCGCTTCCATCTTTTGTTTTAATATGATAATGATCTCCATGTTTTTCAATTGACTTAATATCTTCTTCTTTTAATTCTGTTGGAACATGGTCATGCTTATGATCTTTATCGTGGTCATGATCTTTATCGTGGTCATGGTCTTTATCGTGGTCATGGTCTTTATCATCATGTTTTTCAGCTTTTGTTTCTTGCTTAGTTTCTTTAACTGTTTCAAGTTTTGTTTCTTTTATAGTTTCTTTAGTATTATTTGATTGACATCCAGCAAAAAATACTGAAGCTACTAATACCAAACTTAATAATTTTATTTTTTTCATATTAACTCCTTTTTTTACTTAATAATAATGATTCTCATTACTAGTATAGTATATATAAAATATATATATTTGTCAAATTTTGTAGGCTACGTACAAAAATGCTCACGAATTGTGAGCTATATATACAACTAAAAAACGTTGGAATTATAAGCATTCCAACGTTTTTTAATTTGTATGATATTATCTCTTTGAAATTTTGTCTTTATTTGATTTTCAATGATTAAACGATTATTTGTAGACTATTTGTAGACTAATTTTCTAATTCTCTATTTTTCATTTTTAAACATTCCTTAACTATCAAGTAATTTATCCACTCTAACATCTCTATCAAAATCCTTTCATCTTCAATAGTGATCTCTTCATCGTTTAATATCTTCTCAAGTACCGTATGTCTTTTTAATAATTCATTCATTTTTACTCCTTTCAAAATAAATATATCAAAAATCCAGAAATAAAAAATGTCATTATTATTAAGTTTTTGTAATTTGCTTGTTAATGAAAATTTTTGTTAGTTGCCTTTTTTGTGGAAATAAAAAAGAGTAGAAATTTTTCTACTCTATATTTTATCTAATTCTTTGTTATTCTTTTCTATTACATTTTTTTCTTGCTTTTTGTTAGTAATAAATACCCCAACAATAGATGCTATAGGAACAAAAATTGCTGAAAATCCTATAATGTTCTTATTATTAGCAGCAAGATATATTCCTCCAATTATAGAGATTGCACATAATATAAATCCTAAAATCATTCCTATTTTTTCATTTGTTATATCATTTTTAATAACTTTTTCTTCTATTCGTATTCTGTGAGAACTTTGATTTTCAGCCATAGCAAGTATTCTATTAGGAAAATCATAGTCAATTTCTGAATATTGTTTTAAAACTTCAGGACTTGGAATAGGTCCACTATATAATGATATTTCTTCACTTATTACAGTTCTAACAATATCTGGATTTTTTTGCATTAAATCTTCTAATAATTTTGGATTTTTCTCTATTGCACTTTCAACTTGTTTATTAGTTATTTTTGCAGAATTATTTTGTGCCATCTATTGATTTCCTTAAATCATTTCCTACTGTTGCCCAATCAGATTTTAACGCTTTGCTATCAGCTTCCATTGCACTTCTTGATGAATTGTATTTAGTTTTTGAATTTCCTAAAACATTAGCTAATCTTGCCACACCTTTTAGATAATTTGGTTTTATGTATAGTATGTTTGTAAAACTTCTATATTTTGTTTCCATACAACACCTCCATTCGATTTATATATACCCTATTTTTACAAGTTAAAATTCCTTTTAATTTATATATAAATATATTATATTATTTTTTATCAATAATCAATAGATTCAGAAAAAAGAGCCTATTTAGACTCTTTCCTTCTGTTATCCTTGTTTTTTTCTGACTCATCTGTATAAATAAATATATTCAATATTAACTCCTGATAATAAAAAAACCACCGACAGGTGACCTTGTGTCTGACGCCAAAAAATGACGCTTAAACGTTAATTCAGTTTCACAAGTATACAGCATAGTTTCCTATCTGTATCTCTATTATAACACCAAAAAAAACACTTGACAAGGGAAATATATTGACATAATTTGAACATATACACTATATATAGTAGCAATGTCTATATTTTATATACACCCAATTTAATAAGGCGTTCTCTTCATTATCTTCCACTTTTTAGATGCTTTATCTATACGTATCTTATATACTCTCCTGCATTTAATACAATTAATTTGTATTGTAAGTGGTTTTTCGTCAGGAATATTGCTTAATGTTTCACAGATTGTACTATTTCTACAAGGACATTTATAAATATTTTTCTTTGTTTTATAAACTTTTTTTATGCTGATATATTCATCTACTTTATCTAAAATTATATTCTCCATTATTTATCACTCCTTAAAAAAGAACAGATGTTCTGCGTTTAAAAGTATAATATGAATTCACCTCTCGGTCAATCGCTAAATATGGTGTAGCAAGATATTGATATACTATTTAAAATAAAAAAAGTGCTAGAGACATTTATATCCCTAGCACTTAAAAATTTAATTATTTATTTGTGGTTTTGTTAACTTTCCTACTAAATCATATAAGTAATTAGATCCTCTACTTGCAACTATACCTGTAAGAATAATATCTGCAATTTTATTTACTTGCATTCCTAATGTTGTAAATAGTGTTGCGTTAAATAAAAATGCTATAACTATCCCTATTGCTACTGTGCCCAAAAGCACAGGAGTCTTTACAATTTCTTTAATATAAGTCACAAGTGCTTCAATTAATATTGCTACTGATACTATTAATAATATATTTTCCATTTTAAGCTCCTTAAATTAATTTATTTACTTTTTCTTGTACTTTATAAAAATCATATCCCTCTGCAGATAATCTCTTCTTTCTTTCATTTCCATTGCCGTAGTCGCCATCAATGACTTTTTTTGCTACTTCTTCATACTCTCTATCATTTAACAATCCATTTACTGTTGTTTGAATCTTTATAGCATTGTATCCCGCATCTGTAAGTCTTTTAATTCTTTCTTGACCATTTCCCCATATCCCTGAAATAACTTCTTTCGCTATTTCATCAGTAGATTTTTTTATTAATAATGAGTTTACAATATCTTGCACTTTGTTATAGTTGTATCCTGCTTGAGTTAATTTTTGTTTTCGCTCTTCTCCGTTCCCCCATTTTGCCGCAATAACTTCCCTTGCTATTACATTTATGTCTTTTAATGGTTCTAATTTTGATGTGCTTATTTGTGATTTAACTAATCCATTTAATCCAGAATCTCTAATTATTTTAGGATAATTTTTATTAATCGTATTCATATCTGTTGTAGCAATTCCTGAACCGTATTGTGGTCCGTTTTCTGTATATTGGTGTATACCTGATTTTCTTACATAATCAGTATCCGGAAACTCTCTCCAATCTGCATACCATAAATCAAATTTATCTAACTCTATTTGATTCCATTTATTTTTTATGTAGTCAAGATTTGCATAATTTCCAACATACCAACCATATGATTGTAACCTTTCACAAAATGCTTTTACCATTGCTGTTCTTAGACTTGGTGTAACATTTACTCCAACTTGTCTTGCGTATCTTTCAGAGTCATACTCATAATCTGCAAAGACTGGCAATGTTAATTTTCCTTTGAATTCTTGTAAATAAACATTAAAATAATCTGCTTCTTTTATCGCTTCTTCAACATTAGTACAATACATAAACCAATATGCCCCAACACTTAGTCCATACTCTAAGGCTTTTTTTACATTTTTTACAAAATATTTATCTCTTGAATTAGAGCCATAACCTGCTCTTATTATTATACCTTCAATTCCATCTTTTTTTATTTTTTCAAAATCTAAATCTTGATTCCAGGATGATGTATCTATTGCTTTCATATTTCCTCTTTCTTTATTTTTTTATTAATACTTTTATATGCCTACATTACAAAAAACCTCTTAGAAACGATTTTATGATGTAGGTATTGCAATTACTTGTTTTCAGGCCTATTTGAATCAATTATAGGAAGTTTTATTGCTTCTTTATATATTAATTCAGTACGTGAGTTTCCTCCTAGTGATTTGTATGCAGTAAATAGATCATCTAAGTCTATTTTTTCATCAATAGTAATCCCTCTTTGATCTTGAATATGATTCGCAAGCCGATTGACTCTAAATCTTAGAAGAGCAAGTAATCCTTCTTTTAAAAGTCCTTGTTCTTCACTTTCTCTTTCTGCCATATTTCACTCCTTTTATATAAATAAGGAGCTAGAATGTTATTTCCAGCTCCTTTTATTATTTTTAAGCCATACATTTATATGCCTAACACTAAAAACGCCTCTTAAAACTCAAATAAACAATCATTGTGTATATTACTTGATTTAAAGGGTGTTTTTATTTATTTTCTGTGTAATCGATTTGATATCTCTTCATGCAGTCTACATATCTTTGATGTGTTCTTGAGTTTCCTCCTAAAGCTTCATAAGCTTTGTACAAATCATCTAAATCAAGTCTTTCGTTAAGAGTCATTTTCCCTTCTTCAATTATACAGTCGATAAGCCTATTAATTCTAAATCTTAATAACGCAAGCATACCTTGCTTTATTAACTCTTGCTCTTTGGATTCATTCTCAATTTGTTCTCTTTTTACTTTTTGAGTTTTTGTAAATTCCGATAAAGCTTTTTTCATTATCCAACCTATCCCAGCTACTAATAGCACTGCTATGGTTTGGTAAAAGTGTTTTATTATTACTTGTAATAATTCCATACAAACCTCTATTCTTCTTTTTTAATTTCCCTTTCGATTTTGACCCATCTATCATCTCTACCCGGTTCAGCGTTATCTGAAATTGTTTCGCTAGATTTATATAAATCTCCATACCAAGTTACGTATGTTTCAGCTTCAAATGCTTCATCACGATTCCATATTTTCGCTTTAGTAAATTTTAAGTCATAATCTGATTTTTTTTCTTCTCCAACTTTTTGCCATAATGTAGGTTCTAAGGCAGGGCTATGTTGATTGTCATATTTAAATGATTTTTTTGCCTTATATAAAACTCCTGCATAGTTATAGCGATGATTTAAGTGTATTTCTATCCCATCATATAGTCTTGGAAATAAATCTTTATTTTTTATTAACTCATCATCTGACTTATCACTTGCCCATTTTTCAAGAATTTCATTTTTTTTATGAGTTAATTGTTTGTTTTCTTCTTCTATTTTTTTTATTTTATTTTTTTCTTCTTGTTTTTCAATTTTTAATCGTTCGTTTTGTTTTAATGTTTCTTCTAATAATTTTTTTTCTTCTTGTTTTTTGTCTTCAATTTCAATCATTTTACTGTAAGCATCTTCTAAAGAAATATTTACATCAAATACTTTGTTTATTATATTTCCATCTCTTCCAAACATTGAGATTTCAAATCCATTTTCAACTTTTCTTATCTCCATTTTTATCTCCTTATATTAATCTCCTATAGCAACCCAATAAACACCTATTGCAGTTTGAGCACTACGACCATTATATATTGTTAAATTAAATCCTGTTGTTGTAATTCCATGCACTCCAACACTGTATAGTTGAGGAGCTCCTGAATTTATTGTTACATATACTCGTGGAGTGTTAAAAAAATTAGTACCAAAATTTACAAATTCGGTTTTATTTGTTTTTGAGTTAACTGTTATTGAATGATAACCTGTTTTTTGATAACTTGGACTATCTCTATAAAACATAGGAGACCAAGAACCCCAACCATCTCCACTTGCACCAAAGGTATATCTGTGTCTAATCCAAACTCCATAACTGTTATACAATGTATACCTTTGAAGTATATATGCTTTATCACTTGAAGCAAATACTTCTAAATATCCTGCATTTAATGTTGGATAATTTAATTCTTTACTAGCACGTTGACTCAATCTTTGTAAATAGGTTCCTGAATGAATAACATCATTTAAATTTTCATTTGTTAAAAGTGTTGGACTTCCTCCAATAAAGTTAGTGTCGTCCGATAAATCAATTGCATTTTCCTTTGAAGCAAATTTATTTATCGCTATTCCAGTTCCAGATGAATGAAAGTTAATAAGTTTTTTATTTGTATTTATATAAAAATATCTAACAAAACTATTAAATTTATCTGATATGGTAAATTTAACTTCATATTCCTTTGAACCATCCGCAGCTATTGTTTGATATTTTTCGGTATTAAAACCATTTGCAGTAAAAACATTTGTAAAATGTCCGTTTGGATATTCTCTATAATCAACTTTAAAATTAATTTCATTGCCTTTAATATCACTACCGATTAACTTTGCACCTAAATTCATGTATGATCCTGAACTATCAGCAACACCTGAAACACTTGACCTGTATGCTTTTATTTTTTCTAAATTTGGATTTTTATATGCTAAAACATCAATAGTTCTTGTAAATAAAGATTTTCTTGCTCTAGAGTCAATAACTGTTGTAGTTATTTCATATTTCCCTGAATTTGAAAAAATACCAGTTGTAAACTCTTTATTATTATTTGATTCTATAGTAGTATTGTTGAATTTAACGATTGTGTTTATACTCTTTATAGATGAGCTATAGACCCCTGTTGAATTTACAACAACTTTAGCACTTGAATTGTTTTGTATATATTTATTATTAAGCCCATTTAAAACAGTCAAATTATTTATCACACTAGGTAATATATTACTAGGAACATTTAAGGTTATAGGTACTTCAACTGTTCCAATTGTGCTACCTCCGTTTTTTGTAATACATCTAATAATCCAATTTCCACTTGTTGAATTTGGGATATTACTTGCAAGACTTGCATTTGGAGTCCATGTTATAGAAGTTGAAACATTTGTATTTAAAGTTGTAAAACTTGAATCACCACTAAATTTATACATTACATCATGAGTAAATTTATCACTTGCACGAGGTAAATTTATTGTTACTGAGTTCCCTAATGTTACATTTGAAGCGCTTAAACTCGGTTTAGTTGCTCTAGGGATTGTGGTTAATGTCATTTTGCCACTAGAACTTGTATTTGGAAAATATGAATTATCTCCATTTATACTAAAACTTAAATTAATAGATTTTGTTCCATCTGAATTATGAGGGATTGTTAATTTTCCACTTCCCCAAGTTTTAGTTTTGGAACTTCTAAAATCATATGTTTGTAAATTATTTAATACATTTTTTCCATTTATTGTAACTGTAATTCTTGTAGATAAATCATTATTCCACGCACCACTACCTCCATTAAATGTTGTTACTAACTGCCAACTTAAAGTCGAAGTGTTTTTTGTAATATCTTGACTATTTTCATTTACAATTAATTTTGTTTGGTAATATCTATGATTACTAATTATTTCAGCCATTTATCCCTCCTATTTTCGAAAAACTAACACTTTGATTTTCTTCAACAAAAAATCCAAAATTTCCAATTATTAATGAGTTCAAAAAGTGTCCATCATATACATAAAGCTTATTATTTGAAAAATATGCAACCTCATTTCCATTATCGATAAATGACATTTTATCATTTGTTATATTTACTTTAAGACTACTTGTATTTTTACCAATCACCAGTCCATTTTGATTAAAAATAAAATAACTTCTTATAAACTTCCTATCCTCATCTGATAAATTTTTATTTTCATTGACTAAATTGTTTAATCGCTCTATTGCAATAGTGAAATCATTACCCGTTTGAGTTAATGATGTTTGGCTATTTTGTATCTCTTGTAATTGAGCATTAATATTATTTAGTGGATTTTCTATAATATTTGATACGGTTTGATTAATAGACACATTTGAAGATAAGTCAAGGTTTTGTCCTACATCTGACGCTAGTTTGTTTGCTGTGATGGAATTTGAGATGATGCTTTCTCCTGCTATTCCTTTACCGTCTATGGCTGTCTGCCACTTCCAAGCTCCATCCGTGCCTTTTTCGTTTGAAATTAAAACTTTTCCAGCCCCTAAATAAACTACTTTTGTTGGATTTTCGTTTATAGGTTTGTCGAATGAGTAAATTCCTGCAGGTAATTTGTATTTATTATTTGCATCTAATTTATATGTGTAACCATCTTCGTTGAAGTAATCAATAGTTATATCTTTTAACTTTCTTTCTAACCTACTTTCAATGGCTGATATAGATTTTTCTTTTTCTTCTTTTTCAGCCCTTATTCTATCCGCTGAAGAAATAACTATTTTATCTCCAAATTCAAAATCCTGTATTTTTTTATTAAACAAATTTCTTTTTAATGAAAATATTCTAGTTTTATACCTAATATTTATATCATCTCTTATAATTGCTACAATTTCTCCAACTTCGACTTTTTCGGTTTCAACAGCTTTTGCTTTTAATTGCAGCTTTGGTCTTGAATTTTCTAGTGCATATTCATAAGTTGCTTGGAGTAATTTTTCTTTATCATCAATTTCTGAAAATTCTACATATGTTATCTTAGGAGTTCCATCAGGATAACCAAAATAATTTGTCATCTCTTTTATTTCAACATACTCTTGATTCTTAGGCTTATATACCGGATTCCCATCTGCAATATTCCATTCAATATCAGCAAATGTTATTTTTCTTCCATACCCTCCTGTTGACTCACCATCTTCATTTGTTTTTTCTTCACCTTTACCAAGTCCAATAAACGCAGTAAATACATTAGAATGATTTTCCTCTGATACTACAGAAATAAGTTTATCTCCATATTCAAACCATTTTCCATAATCTTTACTAATATGATTTTCAAAATATATATTTTTTTGGAGTTTACCACCATAAAATGAAATATTTACTTTGTATTCACATCCTGTTTTTAATAATTTATAAAAAGCTTCAAGAGCAGATATTCTACGAAAATTTATAGTCACATTTATATCAGAAGTAGAAAATACATTCCAGTCAGTATTTGAAAATATTGTGTCTGACACTTCTTTTACTGTTTTCTCCTTGAATCTTTTATCAAATATAACCCTACCTTGTAAATCTTCAAACAATATATGAATGCCTTGGTATTCAATAAATTTCTTTTCTTTCTTTTTATTTATAATTTTGTAAATAAAAAAGTTAGATTCATCTTTATATCCAAAAAATCTAACTTTACTATCTAAATATTTAATTTTTTCAAATGGTAATATTATATCTGATTTTATCTTTCCATTTAAGTTAGTTTCTTCAATAGCAGATAAAATATCCTCTTTTGATACCTCATCTAAAAAGTTTTGATTTTGATCAAATAAATATATCATAATATTACTCCTCTGTATATTACTTCAGGAGTATTCCCTCCTGTAATTACAATATTATCTCCATTTTTTATTCTGAAATTTTTCCAAGTTGATATTGTATAATCTAATTTATTAGATATAACTTTTCCATTGATTGTAATAGAATTATTGTTTATTATCACTTTCCCTCTTAATCCATCTAAATTATTTACCTTTATTACATCACCATTTGTTATATTTTTTATTTCAAATTCATCAGATGTATTGGTAAACGTGAAGTCGACATATTCAAGTCTTGAGTGCTTTTCGCTGTAATTTATTGTGATATCATTTCCTCCAAGCTTCTTGTTTTCTAAATATTTCCAAGGTTTTTTGCAATATATTGTAAAATTTCCTTGCCCTGTAAAGTAGTCATACCTAATATTTTCTACAGATTTTAATCTACCTAATCTGTATCCTTTTTCATCATCAAAAGAAAAAGCGACTTCATCTTCAGATTGAATTAATAAATTCAATTCTTCTATAGCCTCTAATTTTTCTGAATTATTTTTTGCTTTTATAATAAAATAAACTTTAATTTCTCTACTTGAATACTTTTGACTTTCTATAAAATCACCATCACTACCTTCAATATCAATAATTTTAATCGTTGGTGCAAATAATCCTCTTCCTTCTACATTTACTGTTGTGTATTTTTCTAACCTATCATCTAAAACTATATTATTAAATTTTATCTTCATATAGCCTCCTAATATGCTAGTTCTAATTCTAATTGATTGTTATTTTCGTCATCAATATTTTTGCTGAACGCTCTAAATGTCTTACTTCCCATATTCAATATAAATTCAGCTGATTTATTCATTTTCTCTAATTCACTCTTTTGCAAATCACTATTAGAATTTAATGCAGTACTCATATTCATATTTATAGAACTTTGCATATCTCTTGTAGCTTCGTTTTCTATATCATCCATAGCTTTTGATACTGTAGATACTTCGTCTGTAATACCTAGCGCTAAACCTTGCCCAAGCATTGCCCCAATTTCATCTCTAAATACTCTAGATGGAGAATGTATTCCAAAAAATCCTTTTATGCTACTTAAAATACTGCTTGCAAATCCCGATATTTTAGACTTGATCCAACCCGTAACGTCTGATATCCCATTCCACAATCCTTTTATTAAATTTTTACCAACGTTGTAAATTCCAGACAATAAAGCTCCAAAAGCATTTAAAATCCCACTTATGACTTGTGGAATTTTAGACACAACATAAGGGATATTTTGTATTATTCCCGCTGAAAGTTTTACTATCAATTCTAACCCTTTAGCTAAAAATTTAGGTAGATTTCTTGCTATTTCAAAAATTAACTTACCCAACAAATTAGCCATAGCACTTATGATGTTAGGTAAATTATTAAGAATACCTGTTATCATGCTAAATACTAATTTAGCTCCATTCGATAAAAATTCTGGTAATCTTTCAATTATTTTACCTAAAACTTTTTGGATTAATTCAAACATTTTATTCAATAATCCTGGTGCTTCTTTAGCTATACCATTTATAATATTAATAATAAATTCACTTCCTTTTTGATACCATTCTGGTATTTTACTTGCAATATTAGTTATTATTGTATTTAATAAATTAAACCATTGCTCATACAAATTAGGTAATACTGTAATCATTCCGTCAAGAATGTTATTAATAAAATTCATACCACTTTCTAAAAATTTAGGTAAATTTGTTGAAATATCATTTATTAAATTATCAATAAATCCAAATATTGTAGTTTGAATACTGTCTATATTATTAAATGCATTAAGCAAACTTGTAATAAGTTGATTTCCTAAATCTATTCCCGTTTGTATCAAAAATGGTACCCCTTCAGTAATTGCTGTTATAAAAATACCTGGTATTTGTTTTGCTATGTTCCAGAGCATGGGAATCAGATTATCTGTTAAAAATACTTTAGCACTTGATACTAAGTCCATAAAAGCGGTATTAGCTCCCTGTCCTAATGCTAACTTACCTAAAAAGTTTGTAAACGCACTACCCATGGTAGCCCATGATCCAGACAATGTTTCTGCTGATTCCTTTGCAGTTGTACCTGTAATCTTCAAATTTGTTTGAACGGCATGAATTGCATCTCCTACATCTTTTAAGTTGTTGATGTCATATTTAACTCCTGTTAGCTTTTCAGCATCAGAAAGTAGTCTCATCATTTCTTGCTTAGTACCGCCATAACCAAGCTTAAGGTTATCAAGCATAGTATAATTTTGTTTCGCAAATCCATTATAGGCATTTTGTATTAATTCTAAAGGTGTTCCCATTTTATTAGCGTTATCCGCCATATCCACAACCATTGTATCAAATGCTTTAGCACTTGCTTCAGTATTTCCCTTAGTGGATTGTAATAGAGCAGCCCCAAATCCTGTAGCTAACTCTTGATAAGCATTTTGCGATAAATTAGCTCTTTTATATGCTGTTTCAGCGTTTTTTTGAACATCTTTAAAATGTTTACCGTAAATAGTTTCAATTCCGCCTAGTGATTGTTGAAGCTTACCTCCTTCGGTAATTGTGTCTTTTATGACTTTAGCTATGCCCAATGCACCTGCAAATTTACTAATCGTACCAACTAATCCTTTTCCTAAAAAAGAGCCTGCAACACCCCCTGCTTTTTCTCCCTCAGGGGCTAATGCATCACTTATTGAATTTGAGATTCCTTTTGTTGTGGGAACTACTTGAACATACGCTTTGCCTAGTTGTGTACCACTCATGTAGCACCTCCTTTTATAATCCTTTTTCTTTCTTTTTCAAATTCCTCACTAGATATAAATACTTGATTTTCATTTGTTTTTTCACTCGATTGAAGTAGCTCTGTTATCATGGTAGGTCTATTTCGATTTTTACTTCCATCTTTAGTTTTTGCCCACCATAACAAAGATAATAAGTCTGTCGCTTTGGCAAGTAATAAAGTATTGAAGTTATAATTTATACTTTGGTATTTTTGCTTAACTCTACTATCATCTCTTAAGCCCATACAAAAAATAGCCACCTTTAGTGGTGGCATATCTCTGTACTCGTATATGTTGTAATATTCAGCTAAATCACAAATTAATTCATCTTCATATTTTTTTATAATTCTAGCAAGGAAAATTAGTTTTTTATTTCTTTTACTGATGTAAATATTTCAGTCATGGCTTCTTCTATGCTATTTATTGACACTTTTCCATTTTCATCTCTTAGAGAATTTAATAAGGTTTCTTTTTGCTTACCAAAAATTTTATTAACTATCTTAACTATTATTAACTTGTTGTTTTCAACTTCAGAAAATAATTCTAATAATTCATAATCGTTAAAACTTTCTTTATCGATTTTGTATTCAAACCCATTTTTTAATTTTCCTTTAATAAAATCCATAAATTATCCTTTCGTTATATATTCATAATGTGTATTACCTTTTTCGTCAGGCAAGGCCTTAACTGTTGTTTCATATCCAACGGCTTCCCCGTCTGTATAAGTTATTTCCCCAACTTCTGATACTACTCCATTCGGAATAAATATTCTCTTTAGAATCCCACCATTTAATATCATATCTACTACAAACGCTTTAGGTTCTGCGGGTATTGAATTAGCTGTAACTGTGATTCCATCATTTAATGTTCCCTTTACATTCTTTTCGCCATATACAACCTTTAACACTTCTTCATTTAACACTTCTATTAATGTAAATGTGAATGTATCTGGTTTAGATGTTTGTACAGTTAACACTGTATCTCCACCCCAAGCGGATATGTCTTCTGTTTCTGCTGTGTTAGAATTTACTAAGCCATCTTCTGAAACATAGCCTAAATTTTTAAACGCTTTGTCTAAATCTGTCGTTGCGTCTGTTGGTTTTACTTCTGTTGCAAGTGGCGCAGTAAATATAGCTCCTCCGACTTTAGGTTTTCCGAATGTTACATTTTTTACATTGTTTCCCATATTTCCTCCTAATAATGATAGATATCAAATACTGCTTGATATCTATGCTTTTTTCTTTCTTCATCTGTGAAATTGTAATCTGAATTCAATTCAATTCTTGATATTTCATTAAGTTTTATCAAATTTTCAACCTCTTTTTTTACTTTTTCATTCAAAATAACTGCATCATACACGCTTTTTGAATATGATTGAAAAGTAAATGTCGAATTGATTAAATGATTATTTTTCCCACTTCCTGTCTTTTCTATAATTACAAATTCTGTAATTTTATCATCTTTTGGATAAATAAAAAAACAAGGAATATTAAGTCCTTGCTTTAGATTATCCAATATTATTTTTTCTATCATCTTAATACCTTTAATAAAGTGTTGTTTTTGTTATTATCTCTTTTTGCTGATTTAGTCTTAGCAACAACCAAAGTTTTTAGTCTATCTCCACTTCTTACAACTTGCCCTTCATAGCCTTTACCAGATTTTCCTGAAATATTATTGGCATAAATATTTAACATGCTATTCATTTCTTCAGAAAAAAGTAATTCTGACACGCCTTTTTTATTTAATTCAAATTTAAATTTTTTAGTCATGTCTTTCTACCTTATACTTTTTATTCCATGCAAGTGGCATCATACTTTCAATGCCTTCTTCCGCTTCTGTAATAACTTTCCATGTTTTATTGAGAAACTTAACTTTTTGATTTTCCCAAATATTTGTATCTCCTTTAGGGATTGCTATTGTATATATAGTCTTTCTTCCTTCAAGATCACCAACATTTACCAAATCATCAGCTGTGGCTGGTGCGACTAAAACATTTTGAACTTCAATTTCTTTTTCTTCATAAATAGGTTCTCTAAGTGGATTCTCTCCAATTTTTACTCTATTTATTAAAGTTACAATTATCCCTTGAATTAACATCATATATATCTATCGCTCCATATCTTTGTTTTCTTAATCCTAATCTCTTTAACTCATCTCTTTTGATAAATACTCCACCCCCTGGATTAAAGTATGTCCCTGATATACTATATCCAAGTGCAGCTTGACTAAATTGAGTCATAGGTTCAGAATTAGTAGAACTCATTAAAGCTCTTGATACAATGTCTACAATAACTGATTTTACAACGCTTTTATAAGCTTCATTTTTTTTTACTTTATCATCTAAATTTATTCTTACTTCTTCAGCATGTAATCTTAACATGTTAGATACGACATCAATTAATGCTTCTGCTTTTTCACTTTCTTGAGGTGATAAAGGTCTAAATAAGATATTAACATCTTCTATTGTAGCTAACTTATTCATAGACTACCTACTTTCTAGCATTAAATCCCACAACTCTTTCTTTTTCATTTTTGGAGTATATTCTATTCCAAATGCGTCAAGTTCTTTTTTTATATCAGCGACTGTAACCATATCATATTCACTAGATAAATCTTTTTTGGATTCTTCTTTTTCTACGTGTACAACCTCTTGAACTTCATCTTTTTTTTCTTCTACAGGGGCACTTGGGTCATATTCAACCCAAGCTCCTGCTAATTTACTAGATGTTTCTATGATTGCACCAGTATTTTTATTGACATATTTCATAATTAACCTTCTTGAACCATTGCAAATGACTTTTCGTCTAATATGCCCCAACCAATATATGCTTCAGCTCTTAAGCAAACTTCATTGTGTGCTTTTAAGTCTTTACCTGTTTGATCTGGGTCGCCATATTCGATAACTTCCATTGGTACATTTTCAGCATACCCCCATTTGAATGCTTTATCAAAATCTCCTACAATCGCATGGTCTTTTTTAGCTGTACCACCATTTATTGTTAAAGTTCTATTTACGTCAAGTTTCATTCCTGCAAAGTTTTGTGGCTTCCCACCAAATTTAAATTCAGGATATTGTGCAACTCCATTAACTTTAACTTTACCTAATGCTGACCCTGCATTTGGAGATAAAGCTAATCCTGTTACAACTCCACCACCTAATAATACTTGTTCAACTGCCGCTTCTAAGTTTTCATCAATTCTACCTGCATCATAAACTGTTATATTTTCAGTAATTAACCCATCAAATGAATTTTTTGATTTAAATGATGCATCCGTCAATGTTTTTGGTTCTAATCCATGAATTGCAGCAATATCAAACGCTTCTGCTATTTTTACCGCAAAACCATTTGCGAAATTATTCATGTATTGCAATTTTTTTTCTTCTGCACAGTACATAAATTCATCTGATACTCTTGTTTGGTATACAATTTTTACTGGCTTAATTGTTTTTGAAGTGATTTTAGCTTCTCCAGCTTCTTTCTTTTCTCCCTCTCCTACAATTTGTGCATTTCCCTCTAAGTTAAATACAAAAATTTCACTTCCTGAAAATGGAATAGGCGTTTGATTTGATAATACAGCTAATGCTGAATGTCCTTTCACTTTATCAAACATTTCTGTTACTAATTCTGGATTAAATAATTGTCCTGTTTTTAATGTTGCCATATGTTTTATTCTCCTCTATTTGTTAAATTGTTTGCCATATCTAATAAGGCTTTGTTTCTTCCTTCATACTTGCTACCTTTAGGTTCACTTGACTTTAAAGGTGCAATTGGTGTCTTCTGTCCTATATACTCTGCTAATTTAATAGCATCATTTGTCAGTTCTTCTTCATTAGATCCAGTTAATCTGTCTGCTAAGTCATACGGTATACCATTTTGTAAAGCTATAGAAGTTTTTAATTTTGATATTTCATAATTACTCAATTTACCTTCAAGCTCTTTAATTTTATTATTTAAACCTTCGCTTCCAGTTTTCCCTTTTTCTAATGCTTTGTCTTTTTCTCCAATTTGAACTTTTAAATTATCTCTTTCAGTTGTTAATTCGTCTATTTGATTTTGGAATTTTTCTTTTTCCTTTTTTAACCTTGTAGAAATAATCTTATCTAATTCTTCTTGAGTTTCTATTACTTTAAATTCTGACATTTTTCTTCCTTTCTCACCCTTTACCCGGGGTTATCGGTAATTTTTTATATTAAAAAACCAACACTTTTATTGTGCTGGTGTTAATATCGTATTCTTTGAATTTTTTTAGGTTTAATTTCCGAACATATCCAATATGCTAATATTGCACTGTCCATAAGTGATATATCTCTATCTTCATATTGACTTTTATAACCAAATCCCCCTTGACTTCCTATGGGTCTCTTTTCACAGTTAGTTACGACCGCTCTTAATGAATCTTGATTATTATGACATATATTTTTTTGATATATCGCTTGCTCCCATTTTGCATTTGCATTGATTACATCTGATACTTTTGGAAGTATAACTTTAGCATTTATTTTTAAATCTTTAATTTGATTGTTCAATATACTCTGTCCATTAGCTCCATCAACTACAATTGATTCTATATCTGCTAATTTTAGAAAATCCAATATCCATCTATTACCATTTCTTACATTTACACAATCAATTGATTCAATAAATATTTTACCACTCAATGTTTTAACAGCTATACTTAAAGCTACATTAGTTCCATCTTTACCATATTTTATCCCTACATTTAATTTTCCAATTAACATAGGTATAGATAATACTCTAAGCTTATCCCAATCAATTTCTGTTATTGCTGACTTTTGATTATATTTAATCCAAAGGCCAAGTCTTTGAATGTTAAAGTCAATTTTATCTTCTCCGACTTCATCTTCTACAGCTCTTTCTTTTAAATGAAATCCTAAAGATGGATTAGTCAAATACCATAACTCACGGTCATTACAATCTGATTCATTATCAACACCCCATTCAGCCCACATTGTATTTTTGCTATTTCCCTCTAGGACTTTATTTCTCATATTAAGAAATACTGTACCACTTGATACCATTGTAGGTGGTGTTCCACAAAATAAGGTTTGCGGATTCTTACTGTCGGTAACTACATATTTAAGTGCTGATTCTTGGTCTTCGGTGTACTCTTGAGCTTCATCAATTACAAGTAAATCAAAACCTTCCCCAAGTCCACCTGTAGATGTCCTTGTCCTAAATGATATTTTCCCACCAGTTGCAAAAAATTCAATAACCTCAAGTCCTTTTTGTGCAAGTTTCCTAAAATCTTCTCCCTCTATATATCCAGCATTTGTAATAACTTTTACCAATTTATTCCATGCGGATGATGAAGTTGAAGTTCTATGAGCCGTATGTAATATTTGTTCACCTTTCATAAGTCCGTACAGTTCACGCATTATTACAATTTCATTCTTACCATTTCTACGAGGTAGTGAATATCCTACTTTAGTGTGAGTCCATAAACCATCATCATTTACAGCTAATATGTGCTTCATTAAACCTTTTTGCCATGGTAAAGCAGTCCTTTCTGATTTCTCGTATAATTCTATAGATTCTTCATATAAACTTACTTCGTATGGCAATATTACCGATTGAGTAGGATTTTGATTTCCTATTTTAACCATTTTATCCCCTTTCAATCTGATAAAGCAGTTTTATGACTTGCTTAGGTCAAGATTTTTACATTAATTATTTTCTATATGAATGGTGTAATCTCTTTTATATCTTTTAAAAAGTTTTTAGCCTTTTCTATAGTTGAATTTTGACATAAGTAATCAATCCCTTTAGGTGTTATTTGACAATACTTCAATTGATCTGGAATATAATATCCATTGCCTACACTTATATTATTAAGCCCTTTTATATATCCATCATCAATCAAATTTTGTAATATATATAACCAATATGTTTTATTTATATTAAATAACCCACCATTATTCAATAACATTTCAGGTTCATTATTTTCACCCTTTTTTAATTGTTGATACAGATAAGCCAATATTTTATAAACTATTACATGGTAATCATCTTTTGCCATTATACACTCCTTTATTCTCAACTCCTAAAAATAAGTATAAAAAAAGCACCTCTAACTT